>NZ_JBPVTR010000014.1:65000-68257 GCF_051851455.1 Pseudochrobactrum albidum | reverse complement strand
GTCTTCCACGGCTCTGATAGGGAATACTTGTTTTAAGGTTAGTTTCCCGCTTAGATGCCTTCAGCGGTTATCTAGTCCGTATATAGCTACCCTGCTATGCCGCTGGCGCGACAACAGGTCCACCAGAGATACGTCCATCCCGGTCCTCTCGTACTAGGGACAGATCCTTTCAATATTCCTGCACCCACGGCAGATAGGGACCGAACTGTCTCACGACGTTCTGAACCCAACTCACGTACCGCTTTAAATGGCGAACAGCCATACCCTTGGGACCTGCTCCAGCCCCAGGATGCGATGAGTCGACATCGAGGTGCCAAACAACCCCGTCGATATGGACTCTTGGGGGTCATCAGCCTGTTATCCCCGGCGTACCTTTTATCCGTTGAGCGATGGCCCTTCCACACGGGACCACCGGATCACTATGACCGACTTTCGTCTCTGCTCGACTTGTCTGTCTTGCAGTCAGGCGGGCTTATGCCATTGCACTCGACGAACGATTTCCGACCGTTCTGAGCCCACCATCGCGCGCCTCCGTTACTCTTTAGGAGGCGACCGCCCCAGTCAAACTACCCACCATACACGGTCCTGGACCCGGATAGACGGGTCGCAGTTAGACATCCATGACGATAAGGGTGGTATTTCAAGGATGACTCCACAAGAACTGGCGTCCCTGCTTCAAAGTCTACCACCTATCCTACACATGTCGCCACGAATGCCAGTGTAAAGCTATAGTAAAGGTGCACGGGGTCTTTCCGTCTAACCGCAGGAACCCCGCATCTTCACGGGGAATTCAATTTCACTGAGTCTGCGTTGGAGACAGCGGGGAAGTCGTTACGCCATTCGTGCAGGTCGGAACTTACCCGACAAGGAATTTCGCTACCTTAGGACCGTTATAGTTACGGCCGCCGTTTACCGGGGCTTCAATTCAAGGCTTGCACCTCTCCTCTTAACCTTCCGGCACCGGGCAGGCGTCAGACCCTATACGTCGTCTTGCGACTTCGCAGAGCCCTGTGTTTTTGGTAAACAGTCGCTACCCCCTGGTCTGTGCCACCCTCATCTGCTTGCGCAAACAAGGGTCACGCTTCTTCCGAAGTTACGCGTGCAATTTGCCGAGTTCCTTCAACGCAGTTCTCTCAAGCGCCTTGGTATACTCTACCAGTCCACCTGTGTCGGTTTAGGGTACGGTCAAAATGTGGGAGCTATTTCCCGGGACCGCTTCGCTGCAAGATCAATCCAATAAGACCTTACAACACACGCGATCCGTCACTACCCACTGGCCCACGAATATTAACGTGGTTCCCATCGACTACGCCTTTCGGCCTCGCCTTAGGGGCCGGCTAACCCTGCTCAGATTAACTTTAAGCAGGAACCCTTGGACTTTCGGCGAGAGTGTCTCTCACACTCTTTATCGTTACTCATGTCAGCATTCTCACTTCTGATACCTCCAGGATGTCTCACGACTATCCCTTCACCGGCTTACAGAACGCTCCGCTACCACGCAACAAATGTTGCATCCACAGCTTCGGTGTATGGCTTGAGCCCCGGTACATTTTCGGCGCAAAGACCCTTATCTAGACCAGTGAGCTGTTACGCTTTCTTTAAATGATGGCTGCTTCTAAGCCAACATCCTGGTTGTTTTGGGATCCTCACATCCTTTCCCACTTAGCCATAACTTGGGGACCTTAGATGGTGGTCAGGGTTGTTGCCCTCTTCACGACGGACGTTAGCACCCGCCGTGTGTCTGCTGGGTAGTACTCTCAGGTATTCGGAGTTTGATTGAGATCAGTAAGACGGTTAGTCCCCATTACCCATTCAGTGCTCTACCCCCTGAGGTATTCGCCCAACGCTCTACCTAAATAGATTTCGCGGAGAACCAGCTATCTCCGAGTTTGATTGGCCTTTCACCCCTAGCCACAAGTCATCCCGATCTATTGCAACAGATATGGGTTCGGTCCTCCAGTTGGTGTTACCCAACCTTCAACCTGCTCATGGCTAGATCACTCGGTTTCGGGTCTAATGCATCGAACTAAAACGCCCTCTTCAGACTCGCTTTCGCTACGCCTACACCTACCGGCTTAAGCTTGCTCGATACACTAAGTCGCTGACCCATTATACAAAAGGTACGCTGTCACCCAGAACAAATCTTGGGCTCCAACTGTTTGTAGGCAACCGGTTTCAGGTTCTCTTTCACTCCCCTCGTCGGGGTGCTTTTCACCTTTCCCTCACGGTACTGGTTCGCTATCGGTCATGCACGAGTACTTAGGCTTGGAGAGTGGTCTCCCCATGTTCAGACAGGATTTCACGTGTCCCGCCCTACTCAAGGACTAAAAAGAGCACTACGCATACGGGGCTATCACCCACTACGGCAAACCTTTCCAGGTTCTTCTGCTTCTCTCTTCATAGCCACTGGCCTGGTCCGCGTTCGCTCGCCACTACTTGCGGAGTCTCGGTTGATGTCCTTTCCTGCAGGTACTTAGATGTTTCAGTTCCCTGCGTTCGCCTCTGACACCCTATTTTATTCAGGTGCAGATACCTTTAAACGATAACTAGAAATCATTTCTGTTCGTCCTCACGCTGTCGCGGCTTGCGCCGCTTCGCTCCGGACAGGGCGGCCAAAAGTGGCCGACGCGCAGTCGCGCTTTGCGGGAGACAAACTTATCAAAGTCCATCCCCAAAACACTCTCAGAACCAGCACCCATACAGGACGCTAGTCCGTCGCCGCTCGTGCGGCGCCCACGCGGAGGATAGGGCCAAAGGCCCGCTCATCCGTGAGCTAAGAACAAAAATGATTTTCTAGTTATCTAAGGTGGGTTGCCCCATTCGGAAATCGTCGGATCAAAGGGTATTCGCACCTCCCCGACGCTTATCGCAGCGTATCACGTCCTTCATCGCCTGTGCATGCCAAGGCATCCACCAATTGCCCTTAATTCACTTGATTATTCTCATTGCCAATATCCATCAAGATTTTTACCGCTCACAAAGTGCCTAACGATAAACACCTGCAAGCACCGCACATGCAAAATGTGCCCGGATATCAGCATAAAAAGACCAGCTTCTTGAGATATGTTCAATGGCTGCGGTTAGCACGCCAATCATAATGTCAGGCCTTGAGCAAGCCTGACGACGTTTGCCCTTAAAAGAACAAACCTGAACACATCTTCTCTTCACAATTTCAATAAGAACAGACAAATGACAAAAGCCATTCGTAAATTTTTAAAAGATGATTGATTATCGCGCTCTCACGTCATGTCTCACCA
>NZ_JBPVTR010000014.1:0-62500 GCF_051851455.1 Pseudochrobactrum albidum | reverse complement strand
AATCAACCAATCGCAGAGGCGAAACTCCCTGCCGCTAGCAGCAAGGCCGCCCTCGTTGTGGCGCTATATAGACCCCCATAAACAAAACTGTCAACACTCAAAAATGCCATTTATCCATATTTTATGACAAAATTTGTTCTTTTCCCTGTTTTATCTCCCGCAACAAGCACACAACCGCCTCAAAAACCCAAAATCACCCCCTCAAACACATCTCATATATCAAAATCAAGCAGCCAAAACCGCCTCCAAACCCCACAGATCCGACTCAAATGCATGGAAAAATACAGAATCAATGTGCCGGATAATCAAGGAAGAGCCGGACGGTTAATGCTCCGTCACGGGAAACTTTTACGATTTTGCGCTCTATGCTGAATAAAGCAGCCTCTCCGCCTTGATTTTCAACTTCAAGAAAGTCCCCGTTCTGTAACAGCGACAAAGCAGCCTCAGACAAATTGGCCAGAGCAATATTATAGCCATTCTGTCCGGCCCAGATTGCCGCGGTTTTGGATAATTCCACACGATATATATTGTCTGTCATTCATCTGCCCTTCCCTGAAGCTCAAATTACCGTTAAATTACATTATCTGCATATAGATAGGCTGATACAGATTAGAATTGAATTATCCGCCTTCTGCGGATCATATATGTGAGTGATGCGCCCAGACTTTAAAAACAGTGGCCTGCTTTTCCGATTCTGCACATAATTCTGAAGATTAATCTCAATCGAATGCTTCCGGCCGGTTCAGCGCCGGAACATTTGCAGTAACAGGACAAAAACCGTGATTACACGTCTTTCAAAAGCTGTTTTGGTGCTGGCTTTGTCAGCCTTCGCCTTTATGGTGTCTTTTAATAATATCACTGATTACGGCTCGAACTTTGCCTTTGTTCAGCACGTTTTCAGCATGGATACGACTTTTCCCGGCAATGCTGCCATGTATCGCGCCATTACCACACCTGTTTTATGGCACATTGGCTACTGGATTATCATTGCCGGTGAGACACTCACCTTTATTCTGTTTCTGATCGGCGGCATTAAATTGCTCACCACACGCAATCAATCCGCTGACGCTTTTAATACCGCTAAAAACTGGACCATCGCCGGCGCAACAATCGGCTTTCTGGTCTGGTTTGTCGGCTTTATGGTTGTTGGCGGTGAATGGTTCCTGATGTGGCAATCAAAAACATGGAACGGTCAGGATGCTGCATTCAAATTCTATATGTCGATTCTGGCTGTATTGATTTATGTGGTGCAGCCGGAACGCGAATTGAAGCGCTGATATTAATATAAAGAATACGAAATTGAAAACGCCGCAACACTTACCCGTTGCGGCGTCTCATAACTTTAATGATTCCCGTGAAACATTTTTATGCTTTCAACAGGGCTTCAAAGGCAGCGCCAATTGCCAGAATTTTACGGTCAGAACCATTGCGGCCAACAAGCATCAAGCCGGCCGGGCGTTCCGGCATCAGCATAGGAATGGAGAGAGCGGTCATCGCAAACTGGTTGACGATCTGGGTATTGCGCAAATAAAGCGTTTCAAAATGGTCATATGCCGCTTCATCCGCCTCCACGCTGGCAATAGCCACCGCCTTGACCGGTGTTGTCGGCATCAGGACAACATCAAAACCCGCCATCATCTCATCCGCACGTTTTACCAGCTCGCCGCGAAAGGCCAATAATGCCTGATAATCAGCATCTGCTACTGTCAGACGATCCCGTAATGGTTCACTGACACGCACATCAACCGGAGCAGACGGGGCGGCAAGCCAATTCTTGTGAATTTTTGCAGCCTCAATACCAACCAATGATCCATTATTCGGCCCTGTGCGCAAATCCTTGATCAGTGCATCAAAACTACACTCTGCCAAAGCCGCGCCGGCCTGTTTGAGTTTGTCCAGCACAGCCTGATAGGCCGCGGCAACATCATCTTCCATATTCTCCAGCACAATACCCTGTGCAATACCAATTTTAAGGCTGGCAATATCAATATCCGGCAAAGGCAGTGGCGGCTCTCCGGCCATGATTGCATCAGCATCGGCACAGGCGGCAACTGTTTTAGCCAAAGGGCCTACAGAATCGAGGCTCGGTGACAGGGGAAAAGCGCCTTCCAGAGAAACGCGGCCATAAGTCGGCTTAAAACCGACAACACCATTCAGTGCAGCCGGAATGCGCACTGAACCACCGGTATCGGAGCCAATGGCAATATCGCAGCTCTCTTCCCCCGCGCTCACCGCAGCACCCGATGAGGAACCGCCGGCAACAAGGCGGGCATCATAAGCATTGCCCGGCACCCGATAATGCGGATTAAGACCGGTTGCCGTGAAAGCAAACTCGGTCATATGTGTTTTACCGATAATAACGGCGCCGGCCTTGCGCAGGCGCTGCACGATCACAGCATCCTCAGAAGCCGGTTCAGCGCTTTTGCGAATGATTGAACCGGCAAGGGTCGGCTCGCCCGCTACATCAAACAAATCCTTGATTGATACAATTTTACCGTCAAGCGGGCCCAGCGTCTCACCGCGTGCCGCACGCTGATCGGCAGCATCTGCTTCCTTACGCGCTGTTTCAGGATAGAGTTTCACATAAACAGCTTCTGTCGCCTTACGATCCTCAAGGCGCTGTAAAATTACATCCAGTTTGCGGCGTACTGACACTTGCCTGCCCCCATATTTTCAACTGCAATATAATTGATAATGAAAGGCCATGAACCGTGATGCGGATCATGGCCTTTTCTTATCTTCTCACATGATTACCTTCCAATTTGCAACAGGCACTCAACGGGCAATCAAACGCACCTGATGCGCCTGCGCAATTGTGTGAAGTTCAGTTGCCGGCGGCATACTATAGACATCATGTGTGCCAAATTCGCGCGGGTAATAATCATATCCAGGCGGCGGTGGCGGCGCTTCCTGCTGCCTTACCAGTTCTTTCCCCCTCACTATTGCAAAAGGATCAGGAATGGCGCTCATCAGACGGCGTGTATAAGGATGTGTCGGATTGGCAAAAATACTCTGCCAGTTACCCTGCTCAACAATCTGGCCGAAATACATCACCGCAACACGGTCACTCATATGTTCAACCACGCTAAGATCATGGCTGATCATGATATAAGACAGCTGCAATTCCTCTTTCAGCTCCAACAGAAGATTGATAATCTGCGCACGGATTGACACATCAAGTGCCGAAACCGGCTCATCAAGCACAACCACTTTGGGGTTGAGAACCAGCGCGCGGGCAATCCCGATACGCTGGCGCTGACCGCCTGAAAACTCATGCGGCAAACGCCTGGCCTGATCGGGTTTTAATCCCACCAGCCGCATCGTTTTCTCCACACGGTCATTGAGTTCGGATTTTGCCGTCACACCCTGCAAACGCAGTGGTGCGGCAAGAGATGTATAAATTGTCTGGCGCGGATTAAGTGAGGCATAAGGGTCCTGAAAAACCATCTGCGCCATCTGTGCCCGTTCAAGCCGGCCTGGTCCTTTATCACCGGTGATCAGCCTGCCTTCAAAATAGATAGCCCCTGAAGTTGGTTTTTGCAGGCCAAGAATTGTCAGTCCCAGGGTGGATTTGCCGCAACCGGACTCCCCCACGATGGAAAGACATTCGCCTTTATGCAGATCAAGGCTGAAATTATTAACTGCCCGCACAGCCTGTCTGGACTTGCGAAACAAGCCGGCAGCAACCGGAAAATGAACATTAAGATTTTCAATACGCAACAGCGGCGTGTTCTGATCACTCATGATGATAACACCTCACGAAACCGCCTGCCGGAGCAATATTTCCATTATTCCCGGCAAGCCCCGTTTCAAGCTCTGTTTGCGGCGGAACCTGCGTCAGACATATATCTGTTGCCCGCGCACAGCGTGGCTGAAAACGGCAGCCTTTGGGAAATGCCGAGATAGAGGGCACCACCCCCTCAATTTCCTGCAGTTTCTTGCGTTTATCAGGCTGCCGTTGCCCCAAAACCGGCAGCGAGCTTAAAAGACCATGACTATAGGGATGCGCCGGATGGTTGAACAAATCCGTCACGGCCTGTTCTTCCACCAGATGACCGGCATACATCACACCGATGCGCTTGCACATTTTGGCAATCACACCAAGATCATGGCTGATCATCAACACAGCTGTGCCCCGCGATGCGCACAATTCCTGCATCAGTTTCAAAATTTCCGCCTGCACAGTCACATCAAGCGCGGTTGTCGGCTCATCGGCAATCAAAAGATCCGGATTGCAGGCCAAAGCAATGGCAATCATCACCCGTTGCCGCATACCGCCGGACATTTGATGCGGGTAATTTTTCACCCGGCTTTCCGGTGCCGGCACATGCACCTGCGCCAGCGCCTCCACCGCTTTTTTCTCCGCTTCATGCCATGTTGCTCCCTGATGGAGCACAAACATTTCCGCAATCTGCCGCCCAACGGTTGCCAGCGGATTCAGCGCCGTCATCGGCTCCTGAAAAATCATGGCAATACGGCTGCCGCGCAACTTGCGCATATCGCGATTGCTTAATTTGCGCAAATCCTGCCCTTTAAACAGAATCTCACCGGAACTGACCTGCAACGGACGGTTCAAAAGCCCCATAACCGACAAGGATGTAATGGATTTTCCGCAACCTGATTCACCAACCAGGCCAAAGGTTTCCCCCGCTCCAATCGCGAATGAAACATTCTCGACCACATTAAAGCGGGTATCGCCGGAAACCATATCAATATGAAGGTTCTTGACTTCTAATAACGGCGTCTCACTCATGATTTGCGGCTCCTCATATGCGGATCAAGCACATCACGCAGTCCGTCACCAAAAAGATTAAGACCAAGAACAGTGAGAAAAATTGCCAGCCCTGGAAAAATCGCCGCCCATGGTGCGATTGCAATCAGTTCTCGTGCATCTGTCAGCATGCTGCCCCAGCTTGGAAATGGCGGGCGAATACCAAGCCCCAGATAGGACAAAGCCGCTTCGGCCAGAATAGCATCCCCCATGCCAAGTGTGCCGATCACCAGAATAGGGCCGATCATATTCGGCAAAATCTGGGTGATCATAATGCGAATATCACTATAGCCCAGTGTTTTTGCTGCCTGCACATAGCCCTGTTTTTTTAACGACAAAGCAGAAGAACGCGCAATGCGGCAGGTCCATGACCAGTTGGTCATGCCAAGAGCAATCAAAAGGCTGCCAAGGCCGGGGCCAAGAATAGCCATAATTGCCAATGCAAAAATCAATGACGGGATGGAGAGCATCAAATTGGTTAAGCCGCAGACAAAATCATCCCAGCGGCCACCAATATAACCGGCAGAAATGCCAAATGTCAGGCCGATCATTGTATTGATCAGCTGCGACACCACGCCGACAGTCAACGAAACACGTGCGCCATAAAGCACACGGCTGAACACATCACGCCCCTGCGCATCGGTACCAAACCAGAAATCACCGTCCGGCGGCAGTTCCGCATTGATCAGATCTGCATCAAGCACAGGATCATAATGCGCTAAAAGCGGCGCAAAAACTGCAGCGGTCACAATAAGCGCGCACAATATTCCGCCAAATAACAAATTGAAACGTAATCTCATGGGGCTACTCATGGCTGATGCGCGGATCAATAACCGCATAAAGAATATCGACAACCGTATTGATGATCAGGAACCACAAAACGATCATGAGAATAGCGCCCTGCACCACCGGAATATCGCGCATGGATACACTATCCACCAGAAGCGAACCAAGACCCGGCCAGGAGAACAATTTTTCAATCACCACGGCAGCCCCCATCAGGGAGCCAAATTGCAAACCAACCGTTGTGATGATCAAAACCAGCGCATTGCGCACCAAGTGCCAGATCACAAGGCGATAGGCATTCATACCCTTGGAACGTGCGGTGCGGATAAAATCTGCGCCCATCACCTCCAGCACAGCGGCACGCGTGGTGCGGGCAAGCAGGGCAAGCGGGGCAACGCTCAGGGTCACAGCAGGCAGAATAAGATTGCGGATACCGCCATCCCCATAACCAAAGCTTGGCAGCCAGCCAAGACTGAGCGCAAAGAAATACATCAGCAGCAGGCCGAGCCAGAATTGCGGCAGCGACAGGCCGGAGACCGCGCCAATCATTGTCACCGTATCAAGAATACTGCCCGGGCGCAGTGCCGCGATAAATCCGAGCGGCACACCAATTAAAACAGCAAGAAACATCGCAGCTGTTGCCAGTTTTATCGTTGGCCACATGCGTTCCATCAGCACCTGTGTTACCGGCTGGCGTGTGCGAAAGGATTTCCCCAGATCAAATTGCACAAGGCTGACAATATAAGTGCCAAACCGCTCATAAACCGGCTTATCAAGGCCGAATTCCTTATTCATCTGTTCAACAACTTTGGGATCATTCCGCCCCTTGCCGTCAGCAATAAGACTGGAGGTGAAACTTCCCGGAATAACACTGAAAATAACGAAGATAAGCAATGATACGGCCAGAATGGTCGGTATCATCTGCAAAACCCGCCTGATAATAAATCGAAGCAACCTGCCTGCCCTTCCTGTTGCATGTCAAAGACTTAAAATCTTTTTCCGGCCGTGGCCGGATGCGTTGCAAAAGCCTTGAAGACGGAGAGCACAGATATGCTCTCCGACATGTCTCCAAAACTTCAGACAACGCCGGATTTAGCGGCCGGCGGGCACGCTGTCGTCAACCCAGAGATCTTCATAAGCCTGGATTGCAAGCTCGGCGGAATTGGGCTGCAGGCCATGCAGCCATGGCTGATAGGCCATAACCGCCTTGTTATAATTGAAGAACCAGTATGGTGCCTCATCCTGTACAAGATTATTCGCCTGTCGCAGCAGATCATTGCGCTCATCTTCAGATGCCGCCTTCTGTGCCGCTTCATACAGCTTGTCAAATTCAGCATTATTGAATTTGGTATAGTTACAGGAAGATTGCGGCGTCTTGGAGTAGAAGCACTGCATGGCCGTTAAAGGATCCGGCCCGCTCCCCAGCGACCACATAAAGGCCTGAAAATTGCCGGCCGGCACAACTTCAGACAAGACAGCAGATTCCACCGGCTTGGTTTTGAGCCTGATGCCAACCTTATCCAGCATCGGAATAATGGCTTCGGCAATTGTCAGCCCCCAGCTTTCATTCTGGGTTGCCGTCACCTCAAATTCAAAGCCATCCGGATAGCCGGCTTCCGCAAGCAGGGCTTTCGCTTTTTCCGGATCATAAGGATAAGGTTTCGCATCCTTATCAAAAGCCGGGGAAGACAAAGGCAGCCAGCTGACAGCGCGATAAGCCTTATCCTTGGCAAGACGCTTGATGATCAGGTCAGAATCAATCGCATAATTGATCGCCTGACGCACACGTTTATCCTGCAGCGGTTTGACATCCTGATTGAAACCCATAACGCGGGTGTAGACTTCCGCCACCTCCAGAATATTCTTCGACAATTCCGGATCATTTTTATAGGTTACATATTGCGCAGGCCCGAGAACCGAAACATCCACTTCCTTATTGCGGAAGGCAACATCACGGGCTGCAGCTTCCCCCATCAGCATAATATTGATCTTGTCTGCATAGGGTTTGTCTTTGAGATAGAATTTATCCCATTTTTCAACAGTCAGACGGGAGCCTGGCACATATTCGGCAAATTTATAAGGCCCGAGCCCCACAGGGCGGCTTTTGAAACTGTCTTTATCCGCCTCACCATCCGGATAAATCACCGTGCTTGGCTGCATAAAGATGAACCCCGGATCAAGCGCCTCATTGAGGGTGATCTCCAGCGTAAAATCATCAATCTTTTTCAGCCCTTCAATATCCTGTGCCTTGCCTTCCGAATAGGCATCAGCCCCCTTAATATTGCTGATATAGCGGGCACCGATATAGGCTTTGCCCGGCGTCATCGCACGCTTATAGCTGTAGATGATATCATCCGCTGTCATCTGCTTGTCATTATGGAAATATGCATCCTGACGCAGCTTGAATGTATAGGTCAGCTTATCTTCTGAAACAGTGACATCTGTTGCCAGATCAAGCTGCGGCTTATTGGCATTGCCATCCCATGCATAAAGGCGGCGATGCAGGGCTTTGGTCGGAAACTCATCCTGTGTCGCTGTGGTTGCCTGATTATCCAGCGTGCCAAAACTTGAGCCGTAAGGCGCAACAAAATTGATGGTGCCGCCATGGCGCGGCTCTTGTGCGGCTGCATTCATAACAACGCCGGCAAGCAAGGATGCCGCCATTGTCGGGATCAAGGCAAAATGTTTTATCATTGATATACCCCTCTTCTGGAATTTATTATTTTTAAAGCACAATGCTAAGCTTGCCGCCTTTTAGCGGGCAAACACAATCTCACCGCCGCGCAATGTCATGATGCATTGCGTGTCATTGAGAATTTCCTCCGGTGTTGCCTCCAGCATATTACGTGAGAATACGGCAATATCAGCAACCTGACCGGCAACCAGTTTCCCCTTCACATGTTCCATTTTTTGCGAAAACGCCCCGTATTCCGTATAAACCTGCAAAGCTTTTTCAATAGAAACGCACTGGTTTTCATCCATCACAGTGCCTTTCCATGTCTTGCGGGTCAACATTGTATAAATATTGGGGAACGGGTTTGGATGGCAGACAGGGCTGTCACTGCCGGTTGCCGGTTTAAAGCCAAGATCGCACCAGGTTTTCAGCGGATAGCTTGAACGGGCGCGCTCATCCCCCAGAACCGAAATATAGGCATCGCCAAAATCATAGATGAAAACCTGCTGCGGGCAGGGATAAATACCCGCTTGCAACATACGCTGATGCTGTGCATCGCTGGAAAAACCGCAATGTTCAATCCTGTGGCGGCGATCCGGATCAGGGCAGGCAGCAAGAGCTTTTTCATAGGCTGTGATTAATTGCTCAATCGCCCTGTCACCAATGGCATGGCAGGCAAGCTGATAACCTTTGGCATGGGCATCCATCACCATGGCCTGCAATTCCTCATCGCTGAGAATTTGCACACCGGTATTGTTCACATCCCCTCCCTGATAGGGGGCAGACATCCATGCGGTTTTACCGCCCGCCGAACCATCGAGAAATAATTTAACCGCGCCGATTGTCAGCATATCATCGCCAACACCGGAGACCAGCCCGCTCTCATAACATTGCGGCACCACGGATTTTCCCGGATCGCCAAGCAAAACCAGCCATGTGCGCACAGGCAGGCGGTTGTCACGCTTGGCAATATTATAGGCGCGGATTTCCTTATAGCCGGCAATCTGGCCAACCGCAGCATCCATGCAGGAAGTGATACCATAAGAGAGCAGCATATTGCCGCCATCTTCAATCGCCTCAATAATCTGCTCTTCATCCGGTGCCGGAATAACAGCGCGTATCAGATCCTGTGCATTCTCCGCCAGCAAACCGGTTAAAACACCATTCTGCTTTTCGATCAGGCCGCCTTCCGGCACAATCGTATCTTCATCAACACCGGCCAGTTTCAATGCACGGGAATTGGCAACAGAAACATGGCCGCAGGCGCGTGTCAAAAATACCGGATGATCAGGCGCTGCCTGATCCAGCTCCGATTTATGCGGGTGGCGGCCAATATCAAGCTTGGTCTGGTCATAGCCGCGGGCCATAATCCATTCGCCTTTGGGCAGGGTTGCTGCTTTGGCGGAAATTGCCTGCTGCAATGCCGCAAGGCTTGGCAGGGCTGCGGGTGTTGCATCAATTCTCTTCAGCGAAAGGCCGGTGGAAATCAAATGCAGATGGGCATCATTCAGGCCGGGCGTGGCAAAGGCACCCTGCAGGTCAATCAGCTCGGTTGCCTCCCCCTGAAACTGCAGCACATCCTCGCGCTTGCCGCTGGCCAGCACCTTGCCCTGCCAGATGGCCAGAGCCTCTGCGGTTCCCTCTTCATAACCGCACCAGATGGTACCATTATATAAAATTTTGTCGGCAAAAATCATCCGGCCTGCAGCCATGGATACGCCCTCCCCCTTCATGCTGCTGCAGAATGATAGTGCATAAAACACCATGCACGCTCCTGCAGTATTATCGTCATTTCCCGTCATGCCGGTTCACCCTGCCCCTCACAGGAGAAGGCAAAGCCCCGGCATTTTTCATTTCCTTGCAAGAGCCTTTCATTATACGAAATGAAAAGCAAGCTGCGCATTTATTAAAATCAGATGTTATTTTTACGTCATTTTGCGCAATAAAACTGCATTTTGCTGGTTTTTGCTTTTTTCGCCGCCCGATATGCACACCCCTCATAGAGCCATGCATAAATTCGATGAATACAGACGCAGGAATCCGGGCATTTTTGCCAGGAAGATTCGTGTAATTTCCTGTCGCTGAGAGATTGATTTTACCATTCACGGAAAATGAGAATTTGATTTTTTAGCCGATAAAACCTGCTTCTCCTTTTCCATTCACACGCATCTGGTTTATAAATACAATCATTCACACAATCATCCGGTTTATAATTATGCAGGATCTTTTTTCAGCAATTTTGCCGCCCCCTCTTCAGCAGGAAAAACTGGCTGAAGGCGCATTATTGTTGCGCGGCGAGGCGCTGAAGGCAGAAGAAGAGCTGCTTGCAGCATTAGCAACCATCACAGCACAGGCACCATTGCGCCATATGCAGACCCCTGGCGGCTATACTATGTCAGTCGCCATGAGCAATTGCGGTTCACTAGGCTGGATCAGCACTACCAGCGGCTACCGCTATAGTGCGCTTGATCCGCTGAGCGGCCGGAACTGGCCGGCTATGCCCGCCTGTTTTTTGCAACTGGCGCAAAGTGCTGCAGCAAAGGCAGGCTATAAGGCGTTCAAACCCGATGCCTGTCTCATCAACCGTTATGAACCAAAAACCAAACTTTCCCTGCATCAGGACAAGAATGAAAAAAGCCCTGAACATCCGATCGTTTCGGTTTCATTGGGGTTGCCTGCCACATTCCAGTTCGGCGGTTTGAAACGTACCGACCCCATACACAAATATCGTCTGTATCATGGTGATATTGTTGTATGGGGCGGCGCCTCCCGGCTCTTTTATCACGGCATCATGCCGTTGAAAGACGGCGAACATCCGCTGACCGGCCGCTGCCGCATTAATCTGACTTTCAGAAAAGCCGCCTGATTTGAAAATAAGATTTGCGGTGTATCGCGCTTTTTCATGCAATATCCTGCATTCTGCCATTCAAGATATTTTGCCCCAAACAGAAAGGCGGCAAGCGTGCACAAACCTGTCAGTTTAAACATAAAAACATGTATAAATGACCCGCGCTGGCAGGCTGTGCTGCAACGCGACAGCGCGGCAGACGGCCTGTTTGTCTATGCAATCCGCACCACAGGCATTTATTGCCGCCCCACCTGCCCGTCACGCAGGCCAAAGCCTGAACATACACAAATTTTTGACACGTCGCAGCAGGCTGAAAAGGCAGGTTTTCGCGCTTGCCTGCGCTGTCATCCGCAGCAGGCAGAAACCTTGCAGCAACAACAAACCCGTATTATCGAAAATGCCTGCCGCCTGATCCGTGACAGTGAAACAATACCTGATCTGAGCCGGCTTGCCGCCGCTTCCGGTTTCAGTATTTCACATTTTCACAAGCTTTTTAAACAGATTACCGGCATCACGCCCAAAAATTATGCCCAGTCATTACGCCTGCAAAAACTGGAAAACGCACTCAATAAAGGCGATATTTCAGTCACTGAGGCCATTTACCAGGCCAGTTATAATGAAAGCAGCAATTTCTATGCCGCTAAAAACAAACCCTTTGGCATGACCGCATCTGCCTATAAAAAAGGAGGCATGAACATCATGCTCCATTATGCCATCGCCCCCTGCTCTCTGGGGCAGGTTCTGGTTGCAGCAACAGATAAAGGCATCAGCGCCATTCTGCTTGGCGATAATCCTGAATTATTGCGCAATGAGCTTGAGCAGCGTTTTCCCAAAGCGAAGATTCAACCTGCCGATGCCGCTTTTTCTGTCACGCTGGATCATTGTATTGCCTTTATTGAGCAGCCGCAAAACCATTTTACGCTGCCGCTGGATATTCACGGAACCGTTTTTCAGCAAAAAATCTGGCAGATCTTGCGCCGGATCCCCCCCGGGCAAACTGTGAGCTACGCAGAACTTGCCCGCCTTGCCGGCATGCCCCGGGCCGCACGTGCTGTTGCCGGCGCCTGTGCAGCCAATCCGCTTGCTGTTATCGTGCCCTGCCACCGCGTTGTGCGCAATGATGGCGGCCTGTCCGGATATCGCTGGGGTGTGGAGCGCAAACGCCAATTGCTGGATAAGGAAAGCCTGCAGAAAAATAACAGGCAATAAAATACATAACCGTATTAAGACCAAAGGTTTAGTACGGCCTGAAAAGCACTATATCCGTAAATTTTTCTAAACAATAAGGCGGGCCGGATCATCCGGTTTATACATTTACCCCGCCATTTTCCTTAAAAACTCTATCCTTTTTTATAGCCTTCAAACCGCAAAAATTTACATACAATCAATGCCAGCAAAGCCGCTCAAGCTTTGTTGGTATTCAATCATCAAACCACTTTCAAAGCCACACGAGCCGGGCGTTTTATACGCCCCGGAAAGGAGTTAGCTATGGCTAAACTGGGTATCCTGTTGTGCGCTGGTATTATCAGCTTTACCGGTGGCAACGCATTGGCGCAGTCTTTGACAATCGACAATAATGCCAATTCCAATTCACAATCCGGTGCAACCGCCATTGCAATCGGCAGTTCCAGCACATCACCAAACAAGGTGAGAACCACAGTGCCGGCAATTTCACCCGGTCTGGTTGCGGCAGGCGTACATTCCTGCGCCGGCTCTGCAAGCGCCGGCATCGGTGCAACCGGCTGGGGTTTCGGCATTGGGTCAACCTATGAAATGCGGGAATGTAACCGGCGCGCCTATGCATCCGCTCTGGCAGGACTGGGGCACAAAAATGCAGCCCTTGATCTGGTATGCCTGAATAAGGAAGTGCGCGCCGCGCTCAATGCAACCGGTGTGGTCTGCCCTTCGCAGGGTTTGTCTGCACGGCAAGTGTCTTACCGTACAGTACAGCCGGCAGCCGCGGCAGCACCACGGCGTCAGGCGGCATCTGTACCCGCCCCTGCCGGCAAAAAACGCACTTACTCTGCCAAAGCCCTTGGCCTTACCAGCAGTGATCTGGAAGCTAAGGGGTGCACCCTGCGCAACGATCCGCAGAAAGGACGCGCCTGGTTCTGCCCCCGTCCGATCATGTGAAGACCGGCAGGATGCATAACCAGACCAAGCACAAAATCATCCGCAACTCAGCAAAAACTGCATGTGTGGATATAGCCTTCTGCCCATGGTTTCAGCTTATCAACGGCCATGGGCAGCGGGGTATATCGCCAAAGATATATCTGGCAAACGGGAGATTTGCCATAACAGTTGGAGGATATGAATATGAAAACGATTTTTGCTTTTTCAGCCGTAGCTGCACTGGCTCTTGCCGGCACATTGCCGGCTGCAGCCCAGACCGTGGAATGGGGCGGCGGATTTGTCGGCCAGTCCATGGGCGGGTCTGCTGTTAGCGGTGGCAGCCTGTTTGGCGCAGGCTCCAGTGCTCAGGGTTACGGCACAACCAATGGCTGGGCCACATCCAGCGGTATCGGCGGCGGTGTTGTTGTACCGGGCTTCGGTACCGGTGCCTCCGCCTCGCTTTACAGCTCAGGAGTGTCCGGGCAATCAGGCGCAGTTGCCAATTCCAGCACCGGCCTTCTCGGCGGCACGTCAGCAGCCAGCGCAACCGGTGGCGCAATGGGCTCAGCATCAGGTTTTGTCAGTATCCATCCCTGATCATGCATTGTCCGATTACAGATGGATCGTGCTTTATCTTGATGCCAGCGGCAATCCTGTTGTGAACAAAAAACAGCGGGAAACCTATTCTACGCCGCCTGCGCGCAAAATAATGGAAGGTTTTCATATCTTCCGTTTCGGCAAGAATGAGAGTCCGAGTCAATAGGATACCCGCTCTCATTCCGCAGGAGTGGACATGTTCCACTCCTGCACAAAAGTGCAAGCGCCCTTTAAAAAACGCCCTCAAAAAGCATCGTGATACAGAGTATTGAGTTTGTAAGCCACTTCTGTTCTGTTCGTTGCGCCAAATTTTTTCATAATATTATGCATATGAACCTTCACTGTTGCCTCACTCATATTAAGATCATAGGCAATCAGTTTATTGGCCTTTCCCTGACGTAACAGCTGTATCACCTGAATTTCCCGTGCCGTGAACAGACCACTTAACTCATGGGGGGTATCTTTCACCGGCTGCATTTTTTCTGCAAGGCAGGTTGCGGGTATAAAAATCCCGCCCGCCATGGCCAGATGCACCGCCTCCACACATACTTTGATGCCAACGGAAGTGGGAATATAACCACGCGCACCAAGCTCAAGCGCACTCATAACCTGCGCCCATTCCTCCCGCTCCGACAATAAGATAACCGGAACCGGATCCCATTCGGTTTTGATGGTTTCAATCTCTGCCATAATTTCAGGATCGGTCACTTTTTTCGCGCCGATATGCAGCAGAAATATTGCGGCATTCATGCCGCGATTTTCCGCATCACCCTGCTCAAGGCTTTCATAACATATAACCGGCAAACGGAGCCCTGTTACCAGCAAGCCATTATATAAACATTCCCGGTCCAGATTGCTTTTGCAGATCAAAACAAGATGTTTCTCCGGACTATGCTCTGCACGCATAATCCTGCTTTCGCCAAACTCACCGGCTCCGACGCTTCCGGAAGCTGCCCTGAATTGCATTCTCCCGTTCCTCCCTTACACTGTATTTTTATATTTTCAGCCGTTGTCAGGCTGTTTTGGACACAACAACAGGCATCTGCGGTAAGGCAGTATGTTGTTTAAATAAAACGAGTGCTGATAATTTGAATTATTGCGATTATGGACTAAGCTTGTCCTTAACCTAAGTTAGCAACAATAAATTTTATAAATATTGAAAGTAATTTTGGTATAAACCAATAGGGGTAAGGGCTACATCATTTGATTTAAAATAAAAGGAGGGGGCTATGCATTCTAAAACGCCGCAGCTGAACAGCGCGACCAAAACGCTCATCGAGCTTCTCACAGCCCCGCCTATTTCCGCAAATTTCAAACCCGATGAGATGGCCGCCTTATCGGCTTTGCAGGTTGAAGAGCGCCAGCTTGATGCAGATAGTATCGTCATTACGCAAGGCGACCGGATACGCAGTTTTCATCTTGTGCAATATGGCTGGGGTTGCGTTTATCGTGATCTTTCCAACGGGGAGCGGCAGATTCTTGATTTTCCTATGCGCAGTGATTTTGTCGGCCTGCGCACCGCTGCCGGTTACAGCTATAATACGGTCTGTGCAATCACGCCGATGAGTGTTTTTGAGATCCCTCTCAATTCTCTTGCTCAGGCCATAACGCAAGCCCCGGGTCTCAGCTTTATTCTGATCGAGCTGTTTTCACGCCAGCGTTCGCTGCTTATTGAGCATTTAACCAATATAGGCTGTCGCAGTGCATTGGTGAGAACAGCACATTTGCTGCTGGAACTGGGCGACAGAGCCAAGGCCTGCGGCATGGGCGGAGAAGATGGCTTTAACTGCCCTGTCACCCAATATCAGCTTGCTGAGGCACTCGGCCTCACCCCCATTCATATGAACCGTATGCTGCGGGAATTACGTGAAGAAGGCCTTCTGCTTTTCAAAGCCGGCAGAGTGGATTATCTGAACCGCAAAGGGCTGGTTTATCTGGCTGAATATGACGGAGAATTTATGAATATGTCTGTCTTTGACAAGTCACTGCTCCATTAGAGAGTGACCCGTCAGAGAAAGATGGTAAATTATTTTAGCGCCTTGTAACAACAATCAAGCCGCAAACATGCTTAGACTATCTCCGAAACAACCGGATACGCATTTGTTAAAACCGGACAATGCACTAACAGTCATTTTCCCCGGATATCCGGTGAAATGTGCAATCGCCAAACCACATATGTTTCCAGTGTAGCGTTTCATTATCAGCGCAGGGAACAAGCACCGGAATTTTATCGTCTTTACCCCACCAATGTTCCGGCGTTTCCAGCGAGCGCAATGCATAGGCACCGGTATTGTCAGGCTGCATGATGCAATATTGGTAATCAGGCAGAAGATCCAAAGAAGTTGTCAGCTGCCCGTACCGCTCCTGAATGCGCAATATGCCCATCGGCCCTCCGTCATAAAGGCCGGTAATTGCCGAATTGACAGCAGCAGGCCTGAGATCCTTCCAGACAAATTTGCGATATTGCGATTGCTTTTGAGCGAGCTTTTCTGCGGCCTGCAAATATAGTTTTTGCGCATCATCTGCATGGCCGCGATCAAGAGCCACAGCAAGATCAGCGGCAGCATTACGGAAATCCTCAACCTCTACGCCGCTGGCATTGATGGAAATAAAAATGCCAAAACCTGTTTCCGGAACAAGCCGTGTAATGGAAAGGACCCCGCCTATGGAACCTGTGTGGTCTACAATGCGCATATCATTGCCATTTCCAATACGCCAGCCAAGCCCGTAACCGAGAAATGTATTATCCGGTGTTGTGCGGACTTGAATGCGCCACAGTTCTGCACATTTTTCATGAAAAAGCACCATTTTACCCTGGGGATGTGCATTTAGATTAAACAGCAGCCATTGTGCTGCATCATTAGGGCTTTGTGATATAGAGCCCGCTCCGATAAGATTGGAAAGATTATCCGGTTTAATCTTCTGCATCTTATCCCCGTTGCGTATATGAGGACGCGCAAAACGGGGATCATTTTCCAGATCCGGACGATTTGCCGATGCAGATTTCATATGTAACGGCGTGAAAATATAATCAGCCATCGCTTCGGCAAAATTCTTGTCATGAACCCGGTTGCACACTTCGGCAGCGATTGTGAAGTGTAAATTGGAATAGGCATAACGATCGCGGAACGGAGCAATTGAAGGCACGTTACCGGCAGTATTGACAACCTCATCAAAGGAGAGAACAGAACCATATTCAACCGCTGTTGCCTGACCGATACCTGTACGGTTAGAGCATAAATCGCGCAATGTTGCCTGCCGGCTGATTTCCTGTGAGCCTAAGGCAAAATCAGGCCATATTTCTTTAATAGGGCGATCCCAGTCCAGTTTTCCCTGCTCTGCAAAAATGGCACATAAGGTGGTTGTGAAAGCTTTGGAGCATGAGGCAATAGCAAACAGGCTATCTGCGGTAACCGGTTCGTCCTTGCCTGCCTCCAAAACGCCTATACCCTTTGTACAGAGAATTTTGCCTTGTCGGACAATTGCAAATCCTATACCCGGAATTTGAAGTGTGGCGCCTTGCTGGTGTAAGAAAGTGATCATCTTATCAACAAGAAGATCATCAGATATGCGATTCATCTTTATTATCCGTATCTTGTCATTTTATGCAGATATTGGCATTTCATTAATCTGCAATCCAGGAAAATGACAGGCCTGATAAATGGCAATTTGGAGAAATGGCGGGCAGCATAATGCAATCATTACCCTAAAAGCTCTGGCTCTCAATCCGGATAGATTTCCGCAAGATTATGAACCGGAAACTGGAAGCGATTGTGCATTCGCACAATGCAGCAAGGCAAGTACCCAAAGCCGTTCCTGCATTTCTATTTTTGCCGGACGTGCCACAATATTGATAGCAGAGCCTCTTCATTACAAAAAAGTAAAACATCTGGTCGCGGAACAAGCGCATTTTTGCGAATATATCTGTCCTACAATCCATTAATATGTATGTACATTTTATATTAATCTGCCTACAAATGTGATGCAACTCATATGGATATTGCGGCCGGGAGCACAATAATATGAAGCCATCAGAGGAAGCGGGAAAATATATATGGACAGGGCGCACGGATATTGCAGAGGGCATTTCCGGACGGCGCTGGCACCAGATCATTGCAACAGATGCGCAAACCGGCAAGGGCGATATTGTACTTGTCGGCTTTCCTTGTGATGAGGGGGTAAGGCGCAATGGCGGGCGCATTGGTGCGGCGGCAGGACCTGCGGCCATACGCGCAGCACTTGCCAATCTTCCGGCATGGCCACAGCTGTCACTCAAGGATCACGGGGATATTATATGCCATGGTGAGGCACTGGAAAATGCGCAGGCACATTATGCCGCAAATGTTAGCAACATATTGAAAAGCGGCGCTTTTCCTGTCGCTCTTGGCGGCGGTCATGAGATTGCCTTTGCAAGTTTTTCTGCGCTCGCCAAATATCTTGATCAAGAGCAATCCGCAGCCCCAAAAATCGGTATTATCAATCTTGATGCCCATTTGGATATCCGCGCAGATAAATGCCCAAGTTCCGGCACGCCTTTTCTGCAAATGAAACAGGAGTGCGATAAAAAAGGATGGGTTTTCAATTATATATGCCTTGGCGCCAGTCTTTTTTCCAATACGGCAAGCCTGTTTGAAAGAGCCGGAGAACTCAGTGCCTCTATTGTCTATGATGACGAAATGACACTTGAAAACAGCGCATTTTTCCTAAAAAAACTATATGAATTTGCAGCCGGCGCTGATCATCTTTACCTGACAATTGATATGGATTGTCTGCCTGCCGCTATTGCACCAGGAGTCAGCGCACCGGCAGCCTTTGGCATTCAGCCGGCTGTGGTTGAAATGGTGATTAAAGCACTGGCCAGAACCGGCAAGCTCCGCCTTGCGGATATTGCCGAACTTAACCCCCAATATGATATAGATGCCCGCACCGCCCGTTTGGCAGCACGGTTTATAGCCCGTATCGCATGGGAAATCTCGACAGGCGCTGCGCAGCCGTAATAATTATTCATTTCTCATTATATGCATGCAAACAGGCGCGGTCTTGCAGGCCGCGCTTTTTTATCTCCGCTTGCACGCAAAACACTCTCCCCCATCGGTATTTTTGCAGTTTTATAATCTATCTTGCCATTCATCAAATATGTATATACATATAAATCTATTGGAGGATATTGCTATGCAAGACAACACAGACAGTGTCACAGCCCCGTCGACTGTTCCGGTTCTGTGGCGCAATGCACGTATCTTAAGCATGAGTGAAAATGTTCAGGGCAATTCATACATGGAGAACGGCGCAATATTAACCTCCCACGGGCAGATTGATTATGTCGGGCCGGAAAATGATCTGCCCCTTGCTCTTAAAAATAATTGCAAGATAATCGATTGTGAAAACCGGCTGATGACGCCGGGTTTGATTGATTGTCACACCCATCTCATCCATGCAGGCAACCGCGCCCATGAATTTGAATTGCGGCTTAATGGGGCAACTTATGAAGAAGTGGCACGTGCAGGTGGTGGTATTATTTCATCGGTTAAGAATATGCGCGCTGCCAGTGAAGATGATCTGCTGCGCCAGGCTCTGCCACGCCTTGATGCGCTGATTGCCGAAGGTATCACCACGGTTGAGATTAAATCCGGCTATGGGCTGGATACTGAAAATGAAATAAAGGCATTGCGCGCGGCACGAAAACTGGCAGAGCAACGCAATATAGCGGTGCGCACCACTTTTCTCGGCGCCCATGCCCTGCCGCCGGAAATGAACGGCGATAAGCAGGCCTATCTTGATAAAATTATCAATGACATGCTGCCGCGCATTGCAGAGGAACATCTGGCCGATGCGGTGGATGGTTTTTGTGAAAATATTGCCTTTCTGCCGGATGAGATAGCGCGTGTTTTTGATGCGGCCAAAACGTATAATTTGCCGGTAAAACTCCATGCCGATCAGCTTTCCAATCTGCATGGTGCAGCCCTTGCCGCCTCATATCAGGCCTTATCTGCCGATCACCTGGAATATACCGATCAAGCCGGGGCAGAAGCGATGGCAAAAGCCGGCACAGTCGCGGTTTTGCTTCCCGGTGCCTATTATTTCATCCGTGAGACACAAAAACCGCCGGTTGAGCTTTTCCGCGCTGCCGGCACAAAAATGGCGCTGGCTACCGATAATAATCCGGGCACTTCGCCGCTCACTTCCCTGCTTTTGACCATGAATATGGGCGCAACCTTATTTCGCATGACGGTTGATGAATGCATTGCCGGTGTAACGCGTGAAGCCGCACGCGCGCTTGGTATTTTGGCGCAAACCGGCACGCTTGAGGCCGGCAAGGATGCTGATCTTGCCATTTGGAATGTCGATCGCCCTGCCGAGCTTGTTTACCATATGGGTTTTAACCCGCTGTGGAAGCGGGTTTTTAAAGGCCGTATCTGACGTAATAATTTGTGGGCAACGCCCTGATGGAGCAGCAAATGACACTTATTTTAAAGCCGGGCAGTGTTTCTCTTGGCACATTTGAGAAAATCTACCGTGAAAAATCAAGCGTGCGTATCGATACAGCTTTTCATGTTGCGATTGAAAAAGCCGCTGCCCGCATTGCGGAAATCGCCGCCGGTGACACGCCGGTCTATGGTATCAATACCGGCTTTGGCAAACTGGCTTCCATTCGTATTGCACCGGCAGATGTTGCCACTTTGCAGCGCAATCTCATTCTGTCGCATTGTTGTGGCGTGGGCGAGCCGCTGGACGAGGAAATTGTTCGCCTTATCATGGCGCTGAAGCTGGTTTCGCTGGGGCGCGGTGCTTCCGGCGTGCGCCTTGAAGTGATCAGGCTCATAGAGGATATGCTGGAAAAAGGCGTGACGCCAATGATCCCAGCCAAGGGTTCAGTGGGTGCTTCCGGCGATCTGGCACCGCTTGCCCATATGAGTGCGGTGATGATTGGCGAAGGTGAAGCTTTTTATAAAGGCATGCGTCTTTCAGGGGCAGAAGCTCTAAAACAGGCAGGTCTTGTTCCGGTGGTGCTGGCCGCCAAGGAGGGGCTGGCGCTGATCAATGGCACTCAAACCTCCACTGCACTGGCGCTGGCCGGTCTGTTTCGCGCTCATCGTGCCTTGCAGGCAGCATTGATCACCGGTGCGCTTTCAACCGATGCGGCTATGGGCTCCACCGCGCCATTCCATCCCGATATTCACACATTGCGCGGCCATCAAGGGCAAATAGATACGGCCGGTGCCTTGCGTCACCTGCTTGCCGGTTCCGCCATTCGCGATAGCCATCTGGAAGGGGATCAGCGGGTGCAGGATCCTTATTGCATCCGCTGTCAGCCACAGGTGGATGGCGCCTGCCTTGATATTTTGCGCCAGGCTGCCCGCACCCTTGCAGTTGAAGCCAATGCGGTGACTGATAATCCGCTGGTGCTTTCGGACGGACAAGCGGTATCTGGCGGCAATTTCCATGCGGAACCGGTGGCTTTTGCTGCCGATCAGATTGCACTGGCGATTTGTGAAATTGGTGCCATTGCACAGCGCCGCATTGCACTTCTGGTTGATCCGGCTTTGTCTTTTGGCTTGCCGGCATTTCTCGCCCGCAAACCGGGGCTTAATTCCGGCCTGATGATTGCCGAAGTTACTTCGGCCGCCTTGATGAGCGAAAATAAACAAATGGCGCATCCGGCATCGGTGGATTCCACCCCTACTTCCGCCAATCAGGAAGATCATGTTTCCATGGCCTGCCACGGTGCGCGTCGTCTACTGCCAATGACCGACAATCTCAATGCCATTATCGGTATTGAAGCATTAACCGGTGCGCTTGGCGTTGAACTGCGGCACCCGCTTGAAACCAGCCCTGAATTAAAAAGCGCCATTGCTGTGTTGCGCACAAAAGTGCCGACACTGCATGAAGATCGCTACATGGCCAATGATCTTAAAGCGGCAAGCGCCCTGATTGCTGACGGCTCATTCAATGCCAGCATCAGTCATGGTATTCTGCCTGTATTGGAGGCATAAAATGCAAGCCTTTGAGGTTAAACAAGGGTCGTCCCCCATTATTCTTGGTTTGCCACATACCGGCACTTATTTACCGGATGATATTTTTGCGCGTCTTAATGATAATGGCAAAATTCTTGCGGATACGGATTGGCATATCCATAGGCTTTATGATGGTTTGCTTGCTAATGCGACAATGGTGCGTGCAACATTTCATCGTTATTGCATCGATGCCAATCGTGACCCGCAAGGTGTCAGCCTTTATCCGGGGCAGAATACAACAACCTTGATACCAACAACAGATTTTGATGGCCATGCGATCTGGAAAGAGGGCGAAGAGCCGACAGAAGATGATATTCAAGATCGTTTAACCCGCTTTCATCAGCCCTATCATGACGCACTTGCCGCAGAAATTGAGCGTGTGAAGAAAATTCATGGCGTGGCAATTCTCTATGATTGCCATTCAATCCGTTCACATATTCCATTTTTGTTTGAAGGTAGGCTACCTGATTTCAATATTGGTACGGATATGGGTAAAACCTGTGCGCCGGAAATTGAAGCGCTTGCAGTTGATGTGACAGGCAAGGCTGCCGGTTATAGCTCGATTTTAAATGGCCGTTTTAAAGGCGGCTGGACGACGCGCCATTATGGCAAGCCTGAGCAAGGCACGCATGCTATCCAGATGGAACTGGCTCAATCAACGCATTTGGAAAGTGAAACACCCCCCTTTGCTTATGATGAAGCCAAAGCCGAGAGGCTACGCGTTCCTCTTAAAACCCTTTTGCAGCGGCTAGAAACCATTGCCGCAGATTTGAAATCCGGAGGAGAAAACCATGTCTGACCCACGCCATAATGAGCGCGAAATCCGCAGCCCCCACGGCACCACGCTCAACGCCAAAAGCTGGCTCACCGAGGCGCCATTGCGCATGTTGATGAATAATCTTGATCCGGATGTGGCCGAGCGTCCGCATGAACTGGTGGTTTATGGCGGCATTGGCCGTGCCGCGCGCACATGGGATGATTTTGACCGCATCGTTACAACGCTCAAAACCCTTGAGGAGGATGAAACCCTGTTGGTGCAATCGGGCAAGCCGGTTGGCGTATTTCGCACCCACAAGGATGCGCCCCGCGTGCTGATTGCCAATTCCAATCTGGTGCCCCATTGGGCAAATTGGGATCATTTCAATGAACTGGATAAAAAAGGCCTTGCCATGTATGGCCAGATGACTGCCGGTTCATGGATTTATATCGGCGCGCAGGGTATTGTGCAGGGCACATACGAAACCTTTGTTGAGGCAGGCCGCCAGCATTATGACGGCAATCTTAAAGGCAAATGGATATTGACAGGCGGCCTTGGCGGCATGGGCGGCGCACAGCCTTTGGCCGCAGTCATGGCCGGTGCCTGCTGCTTGGCGGTTGAATGTGATGAAAGCCGCGCGGATTTTCGTCTGCGCACCCGTTATGTTGATGAAAAAACCCACAGTCTTGATGAGGCGCTGGCTAAAATTGACGAGTGGACAGCCGCGGGGCAAGCTAAATCCATTGCACTTATCGGCAATGCGGCAGAAATTTATCCGGAACTTGTCAGGCGTGGTGTTCGCCCTGATATTGTAACAGACCAGACCTCGGCGCATGATCCGGTGCATGGTTATTTGCCGATTGGCTGGAGTGTTGCTGAATGGCGCGAAAAACAGGAAAGCGACCCGAAAACGGTTGAAAAAGCCGCACGCGCTTCTATGAAAGTGCAGGTTCAGGCGATGCTTGATTTCTGGAATGCCGGTATTCCAACAGTGGATTACGGCAATAATATCCGCCAGATGGCATTGGAAGAAGGGCTTGAAAATGCCTTTGCCTTTCCGGGTTTTGTGCCGGCCTATATCCGCCCGTTATTTTGCCGCGGTATCGGGCCGTTCCGCTGGGCAGCCCTTTCCGGTGATCCGGAAGATATTGCCAAAACCGATGCCAAGGTGAAGGAATTATTGCCTAATAACAAGCATCTGCATAACTGGCTTGATATGGCTAAAGAGCGCATTGAATTTCAGGGGCTGCCTGCGCGTATTTGCTGGGTGGGATTGGGGGATCGCCATCGCCTTGGCCTGGCTTTCAATGAAATGGTAAAAAATGGCGAATTGAAAGCGCCGATTGTTATCGGCCGTGATCATTTGGATAGCGGTTCTGTTGCCTCGCCAAACCGTGAGACGGAAGCGATGAAGGATGGCTCTGATGCGGTGTCTGACTGGCCGCTGCTCAATGCGCTTCTCAACACCGCATCGGGTGCCACATGGGTTTCGCTCCATCATGGCGGGGGTGTCGGCATGGGCTTTTCGCAGCATTCAGGCATGGTGATCTGCTGTGACGGGACAGAAGATGCGGCGCGCCGGATTGAACGGGTGCTGTGGAATGATCCGGCAACTGGTGTGATGCGCCATGCTGATGCCGGTTATGATATTGCACTGGACTGGGCAAAAAAACAGGGACTGCGCCTGCCGGCCATTTTGGGAAATTAATAATATCAGAATTTGAACTCACACCGCTTCCTTTCCGCTTGTGCGAACAGGGAGCGGTGCAGGCAATTACAAAATCATACGGATGTAACACCGCATTAAAAAAGCAAGCAGCCATAGCTAAAGCGCAGGCCATAGAGTGGCCACGAATATTCAGACAATCCTGCCAGACAATATCACATCAAAAGTGAATATATCCCGCCCGATGCTGATACAGCTGGCCAGCCGTTTAAAATATCCCTTTAATTTTTCTCAAGAATTGCGGTTTTTTGCATGCGCTTGAGAATAGCGGTGATTTTCTTTTCCAGATCAGTTTTCAGTTCTTCTGGTTTGATGAGTGCGGCCAGTTTTTCATCAGGTTTCCGGCTGTGTTCATCAAGTAATTTGTCAATATCGCGTACAAGATCTTTTATTGTGCGCGAACCATCGAGACGACTGGCAACCAGCACTTCCAGCCCCTCAAGGCTAACTGGCTCATGCCAGTTGTTCCATACACAAACGGAGGGGATTTTAAGCCCTTGCAGCACTTTTCTTAAAGCCGCATTGATTGCCGGCTTGTCGTCAAGCTGTGTTGCACATTCAACCGGTGTCTTGCGAAAACGCAGATAACCTTTGATAACGCCTTCTTCAGCGAAACCTTGCAAAGCTTTCCGGCAGTCTTCTTTACTAAGTGTGGTTTTTTTAACAATCTTCTCAAGCAAGGCATCAAAACTAAGAGTTGCCGGCCATGCTTCATTAAGCGCCTCAGCAATCGCATGCCCGCTCAGGCCCGTGATAAAAATTGAGCCGATCAGCGAACGATAATATTTCTTATTTGCCGGATCATCCTTCTGCCGGAGCTCTTTCTGTTCTTCAAAAAAACCGGCATAGGAGAGCTTATCAAAACGTGCGCTGTTCAGGCGATATTGTATTGCTGAGGCCTGACTATCGCGTACCAGCAAAGTCTGGCGGAATGTGCGGTTTGAGATGAAATCAAGATATTGTTCAAGTTCTGCTTGCGTGGTGCATTCCTTAAGCAGCGGTTCCGCAATCTCGGCACTGTAATTGGAGGCAAACATAGTGCTCACAGTCGTATCCGCAAGATATGCTGTCTCATGCACTTTGGCACGTGCTGTAAACTCGTGAAAATAAACCGGAATATTGACGGGCTCAAGAAAATCATGAAGCAGGTAATAAGGAGCTGACCTGTCTATCAGCGGCTTGATCTCATCAAGAGCCACTTTCAAGGCAGACTGCGGCACCGCCACTTTATGCATAAAGTCAATCATGCCGCGGCCAAAACTCAAGCGTTCCAATGGTTGGCGTGCGCCGCCACGATAAAGCATGGCATCACGAACAATCTCACGGGTTTTCCAGCCCGGATAAACATTATAGCTGATATAAGCCACACCTGTGGCGCTCAGGCACTGTGCACAAATACGATGGATAGCATCCTGCACCTCTTCCGGTACCCAGCTATAAACACCATGGCAGATAATATAATCAAAAGTTCCGAACGAGGCATCAATTGCACTCAGATCTTTCTGCTCAAAGCGGATATTCTTCAACCCTGTGCGCTTGAGCATATCATTTGCCTGCCCAATATGGACCTTGGAAATATCCACCCCCACAGCCCGGGCATTGGGATAACGTGCGGCAAAGGGCAAAAGATTGCCACCACTTGCACAGCCAAGCTCCAGCACCCTTGCTGTAGCAATTTTGGGCGTTGTCAATCCAAAAATATGCGCAACCGCCTCCATATGCTCCGGCGTTGATTGCGGAAAGGAGTAGGATTGATAAGGCAGTTCATCATAATAGGCTGCCATTTCAAGATTTTTGGCCGATACCATTGGCGTATTCATAATCTTTATCCTTATACCCGGCATCTGCCGATCAAGAACAGCAACCAGGTTTTCTCTGTAGATTGATTTGACTGATCCCAAAACAGCCCGTTTCAACGGTATGGATCATAAAATGGCCATCCTCTCCAATTCATCGCGACAGAATGGCCTTGTAATAAGATCAGGATAAATAAGGTCAAAGACACCTATTCCAGCGCGCCATTGGCAAACATGGTTGTAATAGCAACGCACATATTATCTCCTGCCGGCATCGCCATTACTTTGGCTCCGGATTTGAGCATCATAAGCGGAACCCCATAAAGATCTTCCGTCTCGACTACATTATCAGCGAGGCTGGCAGCAAAATCAGGGCATGTGCCCTGCACAGGGACAACCCGCACCGATATCCCTTCACAGCCTCCGTTTACAGGCGCGCTGTAGACAAGCCCGGCCCCATTGCCCTTAAAATCCGGCGTATCAAAATTCAGACCGGCCAATGTGCTGATAGCATGTTTATCGCCCTCTTTCTGATTCCAGAAAGTTGCAGTCTTATAGGAGCTGCCGGAAGCCATGATCGGACCTAGCACAGTAAAAACATCACGGCAGGCTTTGGCACCGGCCTGTTTGCTATGTTGCGCAAACGGGCTGTCATCTCTTTGTTCCGCAGGTGCGGATTGCGAAGCTTTAGCTTTTTTACCTTCTCCTGCCGCAACAGCTTCTCCGGTCATGGAAGGGAGAAAAGCATATCCGGCACCTGCTACTCCGGCAACAACAAGCAAAGCCACAGAGACCTTAAATGCCAAGCGATGAAAACGCGATTGCTGATTGTTATGCATAATATATCCTATCTATTTTTAGAGCCCTGAGCGTGGCCGTTGCTGCCTTGCCCGCTCACTCCCCTCTGAGGCCAATTGACAGAGCCGGTGCAATTCCGGTTCTGCGCTATACTTTAATTTTTAGATTATATCTGAGAGGCATCACGAGCCGTGCGCTTTAGGGCAATTCAGTTTTTTAAACAGCCAAAGGCACTAGCTCCCCGCCCCGCGCACGACAGACAACACGACGCATCCTTCACCAGATGGCATCAGCATGGCATAGCCGCTGTTGGGAAGTTCAAATACCGGCAGCCCCATAAGCGATTGCCCCTGTTTACTTCCGGCCGGAAGCAGATTGGCCGCCGCCTGACAACTTTTTTGAAACGGAACCACGCGCAACATTGTGCCTTCACAATTCTGGCTCCCCGTTACCGGTGCAACAAAAACCAGTCCTACCGCATGGCCGCTATAATCGCCCTGCCCCTGATAATTTAGCCCTACCAACCCTTGCAGCGCATGTTGATCAGGGTTTTTATGCGCACTTTCAGTCTGCACCATATAGCGCGCACCGACCGTCAGCGCCTCGCCAAGTTCCTTATAGGTATCACTACAGCTTTTAATGCCGGCATTGCTGGCATGTCTGGCAAAAAGACTGGTATTATTGGCTGATGTGAAACGGTTCTTTTTTTGTCCTCCAGAGGCCTGCGCAGAGCCTGCGCCCACCAATGGAGAATGCCAGATTGCCAGCCCCGCCCCCCCGAGCAGAGCGCAACCGATAACAGCCAGTATAAACGGGCGGATCAGGTTGCTGCGCCGCTTCCCTTTACTAAGGGGAGGCATCTTATTCTTGTTATGATTATTTTGTTTTTCGGCCGGATCATATTGGCCGGAAGGGAATTGTTTCATATGTCAGATCCCTGAATTTTATACATGCTGAACTTGGGAAATTACCCTGACTTCAGGACGACTATTGATTTTCCCGGCTTCAGGACATCGACTGCCGGTACTTTTAAAAACTGCAAAATTCTCAAATTGCAGCCAGGGCATCGCCCAGTCCCTCAAGCGGGACAGAAAAAGAAATCATTTGCGCAGAAGAATCCGCAGCAAAGGAAACAACCACCGGCTGCCCCTTGGCGACCGCCGCCTTCAAACGCGGACCAACCTGTTGATAGGCAACACAGACCTTTGCATCGCATGCCTCTATCGGTACGCGCACAAGAGAGCCTTTATCAGCCAGTTTCAATTGCACTGAGCCGGTCTTGCCCACGGATGCCGGAACACGCAATATAAAAAAAGGTCTGCCATCTGCCGCTGCAGCAAGAGACCAGCTGAATGCCACACTGCCTGCCTCGTCCACAATCGTTTGCGAGACATTACAAACCTTTTGCTTCTTCGCCAGATTCTCATCGCAAATCAGTGTCCAGCTTGGAAATGGCTGCATTACCCGTCGATATTGCCCCAATGGTACATCACTGGGAACAAGAACATCCGACGGTTTTACTGAGTATCTTGGCAGGTGATTAGCCGGCACCGGTTGAGCAGCAACCGGTGCCGGGCTCTGACCGGCAGCCAATACGGGGCTGCCGGACAGGTTCGCAAGAACCAAGAGGGTTAGGATTCGGGGGCAAATACTCCTGATACCTGCAAACATCGTTCACTCCGTTTAGTTCAGAGTGAAACTCAGGCCTGCGGCAACGCCCCAGTGTCCCCCACTGGTTGTCGCAGACAGATTGGTACGAAGGCGCTGATCCTCACTGGTATAACCAATACCGAAAGCTGCAGCGCCCTCACCGCGCCAGACACCGCCACCAATTGCAGCACTCAGCTTACCAGGACGATCGTCATAGCGGAGTGATGCTGCAGCAAGACCAATGGCTGCGGCCTGCCGTGCTTCCTTACGAACATCGCCAATCTCGCCGGAAAGCAGATTAAACTTATCGTCTGTATAGCTATTGGCTGCCGACAAGGTCTTACTGTTCTCGTTATTGGTATAGTCTTTAATCTTGACGTAAGTTTCCTCAACACGGGTATCGGTATAATCCTTCGACAGTTTCAGCGTCTGTTCAGACGTATCCTTCAACTGCTTAACATTAACCACATCCGTATCCTTGGTCCCAGCTGCAACATTGGACAAGACAACCGGAGCATCCGGGTTACCACCCTCAAGGGTAATGCTGTTAACCCGTTTGCCGTCAACTGTATCATAGCGAACCGCATTTTCCACAGTCAGCGTTGCATTGGTAAGGCGTCCGTCAAGGTCACCTATAGCCTGGTTTGTGGCATGAAGCTGAGAGCCATTAACTGCATCGGTGGAGGTGGCAGAAACTTCACCAGCTGCAAGATTGGTCAGCTTCTGCGCAGTCTTCGAGCCATCCTTGGCTGTCATGGTTGCAACATTGGCATCATCTGTCCACTGAACAACACCGGCCTTACCTTCAGCAATATTGGTTACCTTGTTCTCAATATTGGTCACTTTATTACCAATATTGGCCACAGATGTATCAAGGTCTGTCAGCTTGTTGTCCACCGCACCAATGGCTGAACCAATATCATTATGATCCTTGCCCTGAACCGAATAGGTCGGAGCCTTGCCATTGGCCACATCTGCACCACCGCCAAGATAGGAGGAGGTGTTTGACGCAACCTGCTCGACCTTGGTATTCGTGGCATGAAGCTGCGAACCGTTGATTGCTTCAGTCGAGGTGGCAGAAACTTCACCAGCTGCAAGATTGGTCAGCTTCTGGGCATTACCCGGGTCTGCGGCATTACCGCCGGCAGCTGTCAGCACAGTAACATCAGCTGTGCTTGTGCGCTGAATAATACCGGTCGTACCTGCAACAATCGAGTTGTTGAGAAGCGTGAGGTTGTTATCAACCGCACCAAATGCAGAGCCGACATTATTATAGTTATTGCCCTGAATCGTATAACTTGGCGCACTGATTGTGCCATCAGGATTGACAACAGAGCCACCGCCAAATGCCTGTGCAATGCGATCCGATGCTTTGTAAAGCTGCGAACCATTGATTGCATCGGTCGAATCTGCAGCAACAGTACCATCAGCAAGATTGGTCAGTTTCTGGGCAACTTTCGAGCCATCCTTGGCTGTCATGGTTGCAACATTGGCATCATCTGTCCACTGAACAACACCAGCCTTACCTTCGGCAATATTGGTAACACGGTTGTCAATATTGTTCACCGTTGTGCCAAGGCCTGTCATATCATTCTTGATATTGGTGACATCACCTTCAACCACACTAACCCGATCGCCAATACCAGCTACAGTCTGGTTCGTGGCATGAAGCTGCGAACCATTGATTGCATCGGTCGAGCCTGCAGAAACTTCACCAGCTGCAAGATTGGTCAGCTTCTGAGCATTGCCCGGATCGGTCGCATCCTTACCTGCTGCCGTCAGCACAGTAACATCAGCTGTGCTTGTGCGCTGAACGATACCGGTCGTACCACCTGCAACCGCATTATGCAGGGTCGTCAGTTCACCATCAACCGCACCAATGGCTGAACCAATATCATTATGACCCTTGCCCTGAACCGAATAGGTCGGAGCCTTGCCATTGGCTACATCCGCACCACCACCAAGATAGGAGGAGGTGTTGGCTGCAACAGTATCAATCTTATCGTTCGTGGCAAAAAGCTGCGAACCATTGATTGCATCGGTCGAATCTGCAGCAACAGCACCATCAGCAAGATTGGTCAGCTTCTGGGCAACCTTCGAGCCATCCTTGGCTGTCATGGTTGCAACATTGGCATCATCTGTCCACTGAACAACACCAGCCTTACCTTCGGCAATATTGGTTACACGGTTGTCAATATTGGTCACCGATGTGTCAAGGTCTGTCACCTTGCCATCAACCGCATCAAGCTTGGTATTCGTGGCAAAAAGCTGCGAACCATTGACTGCATCGGTCGAGCCTGCAGAAACTTCACCAGCTGCAAGATTGGTCAGCTTCTGAGCATTGCCCGGATCGGTCGCATCCTTACCTGCTGCCGTCAGCACAGTAACATCAGTTGTGCTTGTGCGCTGAACGATACCGGTCGTACCACCTGCAACCGCATTATGCAGGGTCGCCAGTTCACCATCAACCGCACCAATGGCTGAACCAATATCATTATGATCCTTGCCCTGAACCGAATAGGTCGGAGCCTTGCCACCAGCTACATCCGCACCACCACCAAGATAGGAGGAGGTGTTGGCTGCAACAGTATCAATCTTGGTATTCGTGGCAAAAAGCTGCGAACCATTGATTGCATCGGTAGATTTGTCAGAAACAGCACCATCAGCAAGATTGGTCAGCTTCTGAGCATTACCAGGATTTGCAGCATCACCGCCGGCAGCTGTCAGCACAGTAACATCAGCTGTGCTTGTGCGCTGAACAACACCGCTTGTGCTCGTAACCGCTTTAAGCTGGGCAACGTTAACTGCATCTGTATCGGCCGTACCTGCGGCAACACCAGTGATCTGACGTAAATTATTTCCAGCAGCATCACCAACGGCAACGGCCGCCAAGGAAGCTTTGGTTGCTTTACCAATTGCTGTTTTTGCCTCATCCGTTGCATTACCAGGCACATAGCCAACTGAACCGGCTGCACGATCAGCAACAGATCCAGAACCTAATGCTACGCCTCCAGCCTGGGTTGCTTTACTCAAATGCCCTATAGCAACGCTATCGGTCTGTGATGCCGTTGCCCTAGAGCCAAGTGCAACTGAAGCTTCGCCGGAAGCGGTTGTTGCTTTACCAATTGCTGTAGAATCAAGCCCTGTTGCTTGTGCAACAGAACCTAATGCCGTTGCCTGAGCCTGATTGGCAACTGAATCCACACCAACGGCAACACTATTATTACCAGAAGCGGCAGCACGAAGACCCGCTGCCACTGTATTATAACCAGTTGCAATAGCCTGTGAGCCAAGTGCAACGGAGTCAATTCCACCTGCATCTGCTTTATATCCAAATGCAGAGCCTCTATGTTTCCCGACTTTCGTCTCATTACCTACAGCGGTTGCGTTTTGAACCCCGATCGTAACATTATTACCCAGAACAACGGAATTACTGGCACTGGTCGTATTATTACCCGCAGCATCAGCACCAAGTAGCACATTATTACCAATGGCAAAAGCATTATTCGTGGTTGATCCAATACGGTTGTTGTTACCGACACTGTAGCTGTCTGTACCATTGATGATCGAGGGATCGCCAATTGCGCCGGAGCGTGCACCCGCGACCTTATTACCAACACCAATGCTGATAGTTTGCTCACCGGTTGCCTGCGCACCTTCACCTATAGCAATTGCTTTTGTTTGTGATGCCGTTGCCCCAGAGCCAAGTGCAACGGAGTCATTTCCACCTGCATTTGCTTTATATCCAAATGCACTTGCGCGGGCGCCACTTGCGGAAGCTTCATAGCCAAAGGCTGACGAGGCAATGCCCGAGGCTATTGCCTCACGACCAATGGCAACAGCATTATTACCAGAAGCGGCAGCACTAACACCCACTGCCACTGCACCATAACCAGTTGCAACAGCCTGTGAGCCAAGTGCAACGGAGTCATTTCCACCTGCATTTGCTTTATATCCAAATGCACTTGCGCGGGTGCCACTTGCAATGCTCCTTCCGCCAATTGCTGACGCATTTTCAGCAGAGGCATTTGCAAAAACACCAAAAGCCGAGCTTTCCAATCCAGTTGCTTTTGCAACAGGACCTATTGCTGTTGCCTCGTTCTTATCGGCAACTGAATCCACACCAATGGAAACACTATTATTACCAGAAGCGGCAGCACGAAGACCCACTGCTGTCGCATTACCACCACTTGCAGATGCTAACGTACCAAGTGCACTTGCGCTCCTGCCTCCTGCGGTAGATTTATACCCCACTACCACTGACTTTTCTCCAGAGGCAGTAGATCTGGCACCAACGACAACTGAATATAAACCTGATGCAGTTACCGAATTTCCTAGAGCTACTGTTTCCTCTTTGGCAGCAATAGCTCTATTCCCAATTGCAGTAGAGTATTGCCCCAAAGCCTGCGAAGCAATCCCAAAAGCAATTGATGAGTTTGTACCAGCTTTAGTGTTTTTTCCCGATTTATCACCCTGCGCACCAACAGCCACACCTTTGCCATCCGCATCCTCAGCTCCAGGGCCCATTGTCCAAGCCCAGGCATTATCGGTACCAACAGCCATGCCTGCGCCCAATGTTGCAATGGCAATTGCAATATGTGCGCCCACGCCAAGCATGCCAAGCCCCAACCCCTTGCGGCTAAGGCCAAGCACGGAGGATGAACGGCGCAAAATAGCCATCAGGCGCTTGCGGCACTGGCGGCTTGCCCCTGCTCCGATACCCCAATTGATTGTAAAAGAGCCAAGTTTGTAATGATTCATAACAAAGCTATCCTGTATAAGGTGAAATATTTGAACTGTTGAAATGCTCTGCCCGTGATCAGGGGGCTGATCTGCGTGGAAAAAGTGCGCCTCACATGCCCCACCTCTTCCGGATTTGTCTGATCTGATATTTTGGCCGCAGCTTGCGCGCATGGCCGGCCAATGCCGCCACAAACCGCCTTGCCTGAAAGTGCAATGCCGGCTTTGCCCCGCTGCCGGTTTTGGCCTTGTGCCCTGCAACAGGGGAAGATGCATAAGCAGGCTCAAACAAATGGCCGGAAACGATGTTTTTCTGCATGGCACCACCAATGCTGCGGCTTGCCTCCGCATTAAGCCGATGCCAGCACAGCGGCGCCTCATCCGCCTTGAATAACCAGCCCTGGCCGAAATGCGCACCACTGGCGCGTGCAAGTGCAAGCTGCGCCTTGGTCTCGATACCCTCAACCACCACCATAGGCGCAAAGCAGCTTGCCAAGGCAACGGCAGAGGCCAATCCGTCACGACCGGCAGGCGTTTTTCGCAAATCTTTCAAAAAACTGCGATCAAGCTTGATAATATCCCAATCAATATCAACATGACGCAAACGGCCGGCCTTGGCATAGCCCGCCCCGAAATCATCCAGAGCAATGCGGCAGCCGCAGGCTTTTGCCTGACGCAGACGCGCGGCCACATCGCCAATCTCATCAAGAGGTGCGCTTTCCGTAATTTCCAGTGTCACACGTGCTGCAAGGCGGGGACGCGCGGCCAGCTTGCGCATAAGCGCATTCCAGGCAACATTATCTGCAAGCGTGAAAGGGGAGATATTGCATCCGAGCCGGATAAACGGATTGGCCGACAGGGTATCAAGCATCATATCCGCAACAGCAACATCCAGCACACCAATGCAGCCGGCAGCCTCCAGATCGCTGACAAAATCAGCACCTTTAAGCAAAACCTCTTCATTAACCAGCAAACGCGCAAGGCACTCTTCATAAAGGCTGCCTTTATCCGGCGATGAGAGATTAACAATCCGCTCGGCAGATAAACCAAGCTCAAGCAAGGGAGACTGCCGATTACCGGCACGCATCATAGTATGAGCCAGTTCACGCCTGCGAGATGAGATAACAACAGCACTCATTGCCGCCCCTCCTTTGCAAAAAGAACTGGCGGCGCATCAAGCAGGTGACGGCGCATCAGGGCAATCAATTCTGCTTCACTCACACCAAGTGCAAATGCCGCCTGCACGCTGTTGCCGCGAAAATAGCGCAGTGTGCGCATGACAAGGCGGCCCTCAACATCGGCAAGCGATTGACCAATCAGCGCATCAACAGCCTGATCAGCCTTTTGCGGCATCAAATTTATGCCTGAAGATGTAACAAGCCCGATAATATGATCAATCACCCGCGCTTCATTGGCTGTGATAAGAATACTCGGCGCCTGACCGCTTTTTTCACAAACAACAAATTGATCAGATTCAGCTGCAATTTCCAGAGAAAGCTCCAGACCAAGAACCTCACCGATAAAAAGAAACGGCACATTTGCGGCATCAACCCTAACAAGGCAGCTTACATCACCCGCAAAACCGGAAAACAGCAGATTGAGCTCCGCAGCAATAACACCTAAACGCTCAGCCATCCGGCTTTTTACAGCCGAATCTGACGGGCAGGTTTCAGTGTTTATATTGAGCGCCCCTGTCTGGCTTGCCGTCTCTTTTTCATGAAGGCGTGCCAATACAGAGTGAACGGATCTTGATTTCATACTTCCCCTAAAACGCGGCGCTTCAGGTAAAATTGCTGAAGCTTCGGGCAAATGAATGTGTGTCATTTGCACCCTGCCTAGCGCCTTGCCGGTGGGGGTAACAGGATCGTCACGGTGTCATACGGTAACGCATAACATAAATGATACGGGGTATTTTTGTGCTAAAAATGAAAATCAGTTCATAGGAATAATATATTATAAAACAAACAGTTATAAATATTATAGCGATTATATTTCACCCTAAATTGCTCTGAAATAAAGCGCTGTACACTACAAGCCGCAGGCTTATCGCAGAATACTGACCCAATGGGATTTTACGCATAAACAGAAAAGTGCAAGATAGCCTTCAAGGCACCCTTTATAAGACAGACCGCCAAACAGGCTTGATGATCAACGTATTTCATCTTTGAAAAAACGAGAGAAAGTTTTAAATTTTAATGCTCAAATTATTGGAACACGAAGAACTAACCAATGAGCTACCTCGCCTAAAACAAGCCGTTTTACGTAAAATTACGCGGATTAGACGGCAACCTTCTCTATTGTCTTACCACCTGATTATCATTGGCACATCGCAGATATAGCCTGTATGATACACGCAGTATCATACAGGCTGAAATTTTTGTTTATCTATTTATTACTTCAAATTCACAAAACATATTTTTTATAACTCACATCTGCGCCTGATCAGACAAAATTCCGTTTTTTTTAAGCGTTCTGAATATTATATTTAGCAGAGCTTCATTAAGCCTGTGCGCACGCATATCTTCAATCATATGATTTTCATAATCCGGCTTCATCTTAATCACTTGTTGCCATTCATTTTTTGCTGCGCTGATATCTCCCACCCCTGCCAAGGCGACAGCTTTAAAAGCAGGTACAAAATAATGATCAGAAGAATCCACACGATTAATATAGATGAAAGCAGCTTGAAAATTGAGCTCACCCAAATAAGAAAGCGCAGCAGATAAGTAATTAAGCTTATCAGCCTCCTGACTGTTCTGCATGCCATCAAGAAGCAACGCCCGGCCTTGCTCATAATCACCAAGACGTATCAGGCGCGAGCCTATTTTAATTTTCAAGGCCGGATTACCAGGATAATCCTGCAATAATTGTGAAGAGATTTTATGAAAACGTGTATTATCCCCTGAATAAAAAGCTGCATAAATTTGCGCTTCACGCGCATAAAAAGACCAGGGCGATAAAGATAATGCAGTTGATGCGGAAATACGTGCAAGCTCAAACCACGGCTCCGCATTATTTCCGCTGGCAGCAACAATCTCAGCATAATAATTTAAAACTATAGATAACAGCCCCTGAAGATCACCTCGTTTAGGGGCTTCATCAACCAGCGACTGCAGACAATGAACAGTTCTTAAGGCAACTGTGGCATCATCTATAAGTGCAACCCGCCCTGTTTGCGAAATACAGTCCGCTGCCTCCCGGCGATATACAGAAAATATATTCTTTAACTTATAAACAGCACCATTATTACCGGCTATGTTAAAAGCCAGTCTCTCTGTCAGTAGTTCTATCGTTTTTTCTGTACTATCTGCTTTTTCTATATGAATTATATCTGCCCAATGGATAAGCCGGGAGGTTGGATTTATAAGTTTCCAGTAAATTTTCCCTCCTTCCATATTTACATCAAGCGTAAATTCAAGTTGCAGAATTTCAGAACCGGGATTCAAGGACACCACTTGGTTTACGATATTATTACTATCTATATTCGCATCCGATGATATAACACTCACAAGACCTATATCAGCCAGTTTTTTTCTAATTGCGAAGCAACTATGTTCTTGCTTATGTTCAGATTCTTACTTAAATTTATTGATCTTTGATCAACGATTATAAATGTCTTTGGTCCGGCGATAGTTTTATCGCTTCTATATAAAACAAATGCCAATACAGCCATAATAATGGCTGAATATATAAATAACACAATAAAATTTATTTTAAAATTATGTTTTCTGGTCTTATTGTTGTCTTTTTTCTCCGCCTTAGAGGCAGTTTTCTTCTCAGCTATTGGCGGCGAAGTGCGATAGTCTGTGGCTGTAAAAACCGGCGAATATTGTCCTTTTGGAATGCTGATCTCTATTTTAGCATCCTTGCCTTCAGACAGATAATAATCCCTGAGTGCGCTACGTAACCTGCCGGCAGTCGTTCTGACAAAGGCATCATCGGGTTCGTTACGTCCGAATACTTCATAGCCAATACTGGATGCCTTCAGGCCTTCTTCCTTTCCGGCAAGGGTCTCAAGCACGACAAATCTGAGGAATTGACGCACACGGGGCTTTTGGATAAACGCCTCTGAATTCTCGATTCGCTCCAGTTCCTGCAGAATAATTTCATGATCCAACATTAATCCGCCCCCCATCCAATTCATATTCCATCGAACTTTAAGGCACGAACAATTTCACTGTGCAACTTGAGGGTCGAGTATGATACCGTCTCATACAGTCTAATACGAATGCATCATAAGCAGAAAGCGGGCGGGTAATTTCATTATGTCTGGCTTCATCTGCCGCTGAAACTTTCAGCAGAATGTATAAAACATTCAATTGCGAAATTGTTTGCACAATCTCGCTTATAAGCATCGGCATTGCACATGTCTGAGAAGCGTGGTTACCGGCAACATTGTAAAAAGTCTTTTCCTTCGCAAATAGAAACCTCGCGGTGCACTATGCGCTTCGGGACGGTCTTAATAATTTATTAAGGATGCAGATTCACTTCACATTCACCTTTTCCGGTTATGATTTACCTTAAATTCACCGTTGTGATTTGGGCTTCGGTAACGATAATGAATTGAGATATATCAGGGTGCAAGGCGATGGGTCTGATTGTTCAGTTTCGTCACATTATGAGTTTAGTACGTGAGTTTATTGCGCCGAGCTATCGCCCCGAGCGCCATTATATGCGCGGCCCTGGTCCGGCCTGCGCAGCACGTCATTCCCATTGATATTTGCAACAAACATGCTGGAAAGCATAAAAGAAAAACCCTGCTCTTGATACAAGAGCAGGGTTTTTCTGCCTGTCCACATAGGCAGAAAATTTAACGGGTCGGCACCGGTACATCACCGCGGTAATCATAGAATCCGCGGCCAGTTTTACGCCCAAGCCAGCCAGCTTCAACATATTTTACCAGAAGCGGGCACGGGCGATATTTAGAATCTGACAAGCCTTCATACAGTACCTGCATAATCGACAGGCAGGTATCCAGCCCAATAAAATCGGCCAGCTGCAGCGGCCCCATCGGATGATTGGCACCAAGCTTCATCGCTGTATCAATCGCATCCACAGTGCCAACGCCTTCATAAAGTGTATAAATTGCCTCATTAATCATCGGCAGCAAAATGCGGTTAACAATAAAGGCCGGAAAATCGGCTGAAACAGTAATTGTTTTGCCAAGCTTCTGCACAAAATCCTGTGCTATGGCAAAGGTTGGTTCTTCTGTGGCAATGCCTCGGATCAGTTCCACCAGCTTCATCACCGGCACCGGATTCATAAAATGAATGCCGATAAAACGCTCGGGCCGGTCTGTCGTTGCTGCCAAACGGGTGATGGAAATAGATGATGTATTGGTGGCAAGAATGGCATTGCTGTGCAAATGCGGGCAGACCTGCGCAAAAATCTGTTTTTTGATCGCCTCATTTTCCGTTGCGGCCTCAATCACCAGATCGCAAGGAGCCAGATCCGCCACGGAATGAGCCGGTTTGATCAGAGCCAGACCGGCAATGCGTGCATCCTCACTCAATTTGCCGGAAGCAACCTGACGCGCCATATTGCCGCTGATTGTGGCAATGCCGTTTTCAAGCCGCTCAAGCGAAGCATCATGCAGCAACACATCATAGCCTGCCAGCGCACAGACATGGGCAATACCATTGCCCATCTGGCCTGCGCCGATGATACCTACTGTTTTGATCGTAAAACTCATGATCCGCTCCGATCCCTTCGTATCAATAATTTGCAGCAAAAGAATTATCTCTGTTTGCCACAAATGACCAGCCTCACCTGCATGAGTCCGGCCTCAATTAAACCATGCTGCAAAAACAAGAACCTTACCCTAGCTCTAAAACAAAACGCGCCCGGATTAAATATCCGAACGCGCTCTGTGTCGGAAACAGTCATGCCCGATTGTCATGACCGATTGTCATGACCGGGCCTTATCATTAGAGGGCTTTTTCCAGTTCCGGCAAAACGGTGAACAGGTCTCCGACCAGACCATAATCGGCAATCTGGAAAATCGGAGCCTCTTCATCCTTGTTGATTGCAACAATCACCTTGGAATCCTTCATACCGGCCAGATGCTGAATCGCGCCGGAAATACCGCAAGCAATATAAAGCTCAGGGGCAACCACCTTACCAGTCTGGCCAACCTGCCAGTCATTTGGTGCATAGCCGGCATCAACCGCAGCACGGCTGGCGCCGATGGCAGCACCAAGCTTATCAGCTACAGGGGTGATAACCTCATTGAATTTTTCAGCCGAACCAAGCGCACGACCACCGGAAATAATGATTTTTGCCGAAGTCAGTTCCGGACGATCACCACCGGAGATCTTAGCTTCAACAAATTTTGACACGGCAGGATCACTGCCTGCATCAATGGTCTCCACCGCAGCAGAGCCTCCCTCGCCGGCAGCAGCAAAAGAGGCTGTACGCACGGTGATCACTTTTTTAGCATCCGTGGTTTCCACAGTCTGGATTGCATTGCCCGCATAGATCGGACGCTTGAACACAGTCGGAGAAACAACTTCCATGATTTCCGATACCTGTGCCACATCCAGAAGTGCGGCAACGCGTGGCAATATGTTTTTGCCTGAAGTGGTTGCCGGTGCGATAATCGTATCATAATTGCCAGCAAGGCTTACCAGAAGCGCCGCTGCCGGCTCAGCAAGACGATGCTCCAGAGTATCGCTCTCAGCCAACAAAACCTTACGCACACCTTTGAGCTTTGCTGCTGCCTCTGCCGCAGCTTTGGCGCATTTACCGGCAACCAGCACATCCACTTCGCCGCCAATAGCAAGAGCTGCCGTCAGCGCCTTGGCAGTCTGGTCGGAAAGGCTTGCATTATCGTGTTCTGCAAAAAGAAGAATAGCCATAATCGTTTTCCTGTCCTCAACCCTTACAATACGCCTGCTTCATTTTTAAGCTTGTCAACAAGCTCGGCAACGGAGGCAACCTTGACACCGGCTTTACGGCCGGACGGTTCTTCTGTTTTGAGGATTTTCAGGCGTGGCGCGGTATCAACACCATAATCGGCAGGTGTTTTCTCATCCAGCGGCTTCTTCTTGGCCTTCATAATATTGGGCAGGGAAGCATAACGCGGCTGGTTCAGGCGCAAATCCGTGGTAATAATGGCCGGCAGCTTAACTTCAATAGTCTGCAATCCGCCGTCCACCTCACGGGTCACATTGGCAGCAGCATCGGAGAGCTGCACTTCAGAAGCAAAAGTTGCCTGTGCCCAGCCAAGCAATGCAGAGAGCATCTGTCCGGTCTGGTTTGCATCATCATCAATAGCCTGCTTACCAAGGATAACAAGCTTTGGCTGTTCAGCCTCAACCACACCTTTAAGAATTTTGGCAACAGCGAGAGGCTCGACAACATCGTCATTCTTGACCAGAATTGCACGGTCTGCACCCATTGCCAATGCAGTGCGCAGTGTTTCCTGTGCCTGTGCAGGGCCGATAGAAACCACAACCACTTCAGAAACCTTTCCGGCTTCCTTCAGCTTCAGCGCCTCTTCAACCGCGATTTCATCAAACGGGTTCATCGACATTTTGACATTGGTCAGCTCAACGCCGGAACCGTCACTCTTGACGCGGATTTTGACGTTGTAATCAACAACCCGTTTAACTGCGACCAAAACTTTCATTCGGTTAAGATCCTCTCCATTTGAGCAGCCCGCGCCGCTCGCTTTTTAACAGAATATAATACCTTCTGAACCGGCTTATATCCCTCACACATCTTCGTCAGATGTCAATTTAACGACACAGCAGATCAACCACTTGTCCGATGCCGACATCAGCCGATAATTACGCGCACACTCCCAATACCGCGGTCTTTAATGACCGCAGTTTCAGAGATTTCATTAAGAACGTAATTCTGAACAGCAAAGAGGTCAATCATAACCCGCAGAAAGGCTATGAATTATGATCATAACTTTCAATTGCATGAATTTTCGCAAAATATACAACAAAACTGCGTCAAAAGAGCAGAAAAATATCCGCGAAACGCTCTCTTTATGGGCATTTCTCCGCAGAGAATTGAACCACAAAAAGAATCATCTCAAAATCGGCCAAACACAATGCGGATTAATATTATTTCATAATAATATATTCAAAATAGGGTCGCATCCGCCTTATCTGCACGCTGCGCACGCAATAAAAATTCATCAGCGTGAAAAGAATTCATCAGCGTGTCTGGCCGGGCACCCAGAGCACATCATCCCTGCCATCATGATTGGCACTTCGCGCAGCAACAAATAAAAGATCGGATAAACGGTTGATATAATGCAGGCAAACTGCAGAAATTTGCTGTTGTGCTGCCAATGCCACCATTGTCCGCTCTGCCCGCCGCACAATTGTGCGCGCCATATGTAAATGAGCCGCCAGAGGAGAGCCGCCGGGCAGAATAAAGGAGTTTAAAGGCTGCAATTGCGCATTGAGCCTGTCAATCTCCTGTTCCAGCCGTTCAACCTGCCTGTCAATCATGCGCAACGGCTCATAACCAGAGGCACAATCATGTTGAGGCGTGGCAATATCCGCACCAAGATCAAAAAGATCATTTTGCACCCTGCATAAAATATTATCAATTTCCGGTGATATCAGCGCGGTATAGAGCCGCGCGAGCCCCACGGCGGCATTGGCCTCATCAATATCCCCGCAAGCGGCAATTCGCAGATCATCCTTGCGCCGCCGCGCGCCGCCAACAAGGCCGGTTGTGCCATCATCACCGGTGCGCGTATAAATTTTATTCAGTTTAACCACAAAAATCACACCCGTTTCATACAGTAATCATACTGTTCAGCGTTTGGCGAAATATAAGGCGCCAACCATCAGCAAGATGGCAATAAACTGGAATATAATACGCAGCCGCATCAATTTGTTGGATGTCTCACCATCACCATGGCGTATCATATTGCGCAACCCCAAAAACAGCACAAAAGCCACAACCGCAACGGCAATCATTGCCGCAAATTTAAATAAGCCGTCCATTTTCACCCTCCCCGCGAACAACTTCCGGTTCGTTTTCTTGTTTTATGTAACAGATGCTGTGCCTGTCAGATAGAGCATTTCCGGTTCAGGTGGCCGCTTCAGAAACAAAACTATTATTACAATTGATCAGGCAGGATTTTTGTAAAACCGGCGCACAGGCAGCAAATATTTTACCGCTGATCTGCCGGTTCCCTCTGTAATCCTGTTGCCATTCAGAGGCTGCTTGCTGCGTTGCGCTCTTGAAAAAACAAACGATCTTCCGATAAAAGATGCAATGCATAAAAAGGCAATGCTTATTTTTAACTCTGAATAATTACAAACCCTGTTTGTACAATGATTATAGAATTTAAGCTTTTGACATCTCGTCAATTATACCACACAAACACAACCACCACAGCGCATCGGACAACAGGTTAAATCGTGTTTCCGGTGATAAAGGCAACAATAAACGGTAAATAGCAGCCTGCAATAAGCAGCAAACAGAATGCTTTACCGAAAGATATGCTGAAGGATTTTCTGTCTATGCGAAAAACAGCCCGTTTCCTCAGACAGATTATGATTGATGCACTCGGGCATTTTGCTTCCGATGACGGCTGGGCATTTGCATCTCATATTGCATTATCCAGCCTGATGGCACTGTTTCCGTTTCTGATTTTTGCAACGGCACTGGCCAGTTTTCTCGGTGCCAATGCTTTTGCCGATACTGCCGTGCATGTGATTTTTGACACCTGGCCACCAGCCATTGCCGCGCCAATTGCCCGTGAAGTGCAAAATGTGCTGACGATCCAGCGCGGCGACCTGCTGACACTCAGTGTAATTGCCGCGGCCTATTTTGCCTCCAATGGTGTGGAAGCCCTGCGCGTTGCGCTCAACCGCGCCTATCGCGTCACAGATACCCGCTCCATCCTGTTTTGCCGTGCACAAAGCCTTGGTTTTGTGATTATCGCCACGCTCAGTATTATGGCCATCAGTTTTCTGCTGGTGCTGGCGCCCCTTGCCATCCGCCTTGCAGAACAATGGGTGCCCGGCCTTGAAACCATGACCATTTCTTTCGGTTTCTGGCGCTATGCCATTGCACTTTCCGTGCTCATTTTCGGCCTGTTTGTCGTTCATATCTGGCTACCTGCAGGCCGCCGCTCATTGCTTGATATTCTGCCGGGCATTATACTCACCCTTCTTGCGTGGCTGGCCGGTGCCACGGCTTTTGCCCGCTATCTGGAAAGTTTTGCCAGCTATGTCACAACCTATGCCGGTCTAGCCTCTATCATGGTAGCCATTGTGTTTCTGTATATTATTGCCGCCATTTTCATTATAGGAGCAGAGGTGAATGCCGCGATCATGCAATACCGCAATCGTGAACAGCAATAAAAAGGGTGCATAAACGCACCCTTTTCTCAATACTTTATCAATTAGATCAGGCAGCAGCCTTTGGCTTGATCAAACCGCGTGCCAGAAGTAATTCAGCAATCTGCACTGTGTTGAGTGCGGCACCCTTGCGCAGATTATCTGCCACAACCCACATGGAAAGACCATTTTCCAGTGTAATATCTTCGCGGATGCGTGAAATATAGGTCGCGTCTTCACCGGCACTTTCATAAGGGGTGATATAGCCGCCGTCCTCATGCTTATCAACAACCTGGCAGCCCGGTGCATCGCGCAGTATTTCGCGGGCCTCTTCAGCACTGATCGGCTTTTCAAATTCAATATTCACCGCCTCGGAATGGCCAATAAATACCGGAACGCGAACAGCGGTGCAGGAGATCTTGATTTTCGGATCCAGCATCTTCTTGGTTTCCGCCATCACTTTCCACTCTTCTTTGGTGGAGCCATCTTCCATAAACACATCAATATGCGGAATAACATTGAAGGCAATGCGCTTGGTAAATTTCTGCGCTGTGACAGGATCGGCAACAAAAACCGCACGCGACTGCTGGAACAATTCGTCCATACCTTCCTTGCCGGCACCGGAAACAGACTGATAGGTTGAAACCACGACACGCTTGATAGTTGCAGCATCATGCAAAGGCTTCAGCGCCACAACAAGCTGCGCGGTCGAGCAATTAGGATTGGCAATGATATTGCGTTTGCGGAATCCTTCAACAGCATCCGGATTCACTTCCGGCACAATCAGTGGCACATCTGCATCATAACGCCATGCTGATGAATTATCGATCACCACACAGCCCTGCGCACCGATTTTCGGCGACCATTCCTTGGAAACGGACCCACCTGCCGACATCAGACAAATATCCGTATCGGAAAAATCATAAGTGTCGAGTGCCTTAACTTTCAGCGTCTTGTCGCCATATGATACTTCCGCACCCTGGCTGCGACGCGATGCAAGCGCCACAACTTCATCAGCCGGAAAACCGCGTTCTTCAAGAATATTGAGCATTTCACGGCCCACATTACCCGTGGCACCGGCAACAGCTATTTTGAAACCCATGTGAAATCTCCTGTCCCTCTCCGCTTTCACACCAGAAAACCCGTGGCCACGCAGGTTCTCCGCGCCCCGGGCCTAACCCGGGAGAGGGTGAGCAGGCCAAGGGTTCAGACCGTTTTGGTGGTCGTTTTCGAGGTGATTGTCGTCAGGGCAATCATGGCCGTTTTGATAATTATGAACCGGAGAGAAAATAAAGCCACAGCTCCGCATGCCCGCACAAGGCCGGAAAAATTCGACAGAACTGATGACAAAGCGAGGATTTCCACGCGGCTTCTCCTAATTCACTGCTGCTTTTAACGCGATTTTGGCAAGAGTCAATTGCCGTTTATGTCGTCAAGGGCGCGTATTTTTTCAGAAAACATCAATTTTCCAATCTTTCACACCCGCAAGGCAAAACTGGAGAAATTTTTTTCAGCCTTATTAGACTAAAGAATACTGACGCAAATTCCATTTTCAGTTCATTCTATTTGTGACTGCTCGGTCAGACGGATGGAGGAACCGCGGCCGGTACGGACGACCTGCCCGTATAAAAACAGGTAATCCGCACATTAGCAGGCAACTTTATTGCTTTTCCGGCAATTATTTTATCTGGGAGGATAAATTATGGCAGTAATAGATGGCGTGCGGGAGCGCGCGCCCAAAATGAGCAGGGAAGAGCGCAAAGTTATCTTTGCCTCATCGCTCGGCACCGTTTTTGAATGGTATGATTTTTATCTTTACGGCTCGCTGGCAATTTATATCGGCGCCGCCTTTTTCAGCGATTATCCCGAAACAACCCGCAATATTTTTGCGCTTCTGGCCTTTGCGGCGGGCTTTCTCGTGAGGCCTTTCGGGGCATTGTTCTTTGGCCGTATCGGCGACCTTGTCGGGCGTAAATATACCTTCCTTGTCACCATTGTGGTGATGGGCATGTCAACCTTTCTGGTTGGTCTTTTGCCCGGCGCTGCGAGTATTGGCATTACCGCACCGATTATACTGATTGCCCTGCGCATGCTGCAAGGGCTGGCACTTGGCGGAGAATATGGCGGTGCGGCAACCTATGTGGCAGAACATGCGCCAAACGGCCGTCGCGGCTTTTATACATCCTGGATCCAGACCACGGCAACTTTTGGTCTCTTCCTGTCATTGATTGTCATTCTCACAGTCCAAAACTCAATGACGGCAGAAGAATTTGCAGCCTGGGGCTGGCGCGTGCCGTTTCTTATTTCGGTTATTCTTCTCGGCATCTCCGTCTGGATCCGTATGCAGATGAATGAATCACCCGCTTTCAAAAAAATGAAAGAAGAAGGCAAACAATCCAAGGCACCGCTAAGCGAGGCTTTCGGACAATGGAAAAATGCCAAAATCGCGCTGATCGCCCTGTTCGGCCTTACTGCGGGTCAGGCTGTGGTGTGGTATTCAGGTCAGTTCTACACCTTGTTTTTCCTGCAGAATGTTTTGAAGGTGGAGAGCATCTCAGCCAATATCATGATTGCCGCAGCACTGCTGATAGCAACACCTTTCTTCCTGTTCTGGGGTTGGCTGTCTGATAAAATCGGCCGCAAGCCAATCATCATGGCAGGGCTGGCACTGGCAATTTTCACCTATTTTCCGCTGTTTAAAGCACTGACCAGCGCGGCAAATCCGGCACTTGCCCGTGCCGAGGCCACCATCAGCGCCACAGTTACGGCAGCGCCTGGCGATTGTACATTCCAGTTCAATCCGGTTGGCACCGCCAAATTCACCACATCCTGTGATGTGGCCACTGCTTTTCTGTCCCGCTCATCGGTGCCTTATACGATTGAGGCCGGCCCTGCAGGCGCAGCCGCAACGGTAAAAATCGGTGACAGCACCATCACATCCTATGATGCAAAACAGGCAGATGCCGCAGCCCGCGCTCCTGTTTTCACGCATGATATTCATCTGGCCTTGCAAAAGGCTGGCTTCCCTCTGGTGCGTAATCCCGCCAAGGTGCCCGATTCCAGGCTTGATAGCTTTATTGCCGCCAATCCTGAACTCGGACTTGATGCGCAGGCAATCCGCGCAGGAGAGGCCGTGAGCATGACCGCAGAACAACAGCTTGCCGCCAAGCTCATCACCGATGCAGATATGGCTAATGCCCGGGAAGAAAAGGTTTATACAATCCCTGATGCCGGCACCTTTAAAATTGTGGCTGCTCCGGATGAAGTAAACTGGCCGCTGACCATTCTCATCCTCACCATTCTGGTAATCTATGTTACCATGGTCTATGGCCCGATTGCAGCTATTCTGGTGGAAATGTTCCCGACACGTATCCGCTATACCGGCATGTCGCTGCCTTATCATATCGGCAACGGCTGGTTTGGCGGCCTGCTGCCGGCAACCGTCTTTGCGATGAGTGCTGCCAAGGGCGATATTTATTACGGCCTGTGGTATCCGATTATTATCGCACTCATGACCCTTGTGGTTGGTCTGCTCTTTGTGCGTGAAACCAAAGACCGCGACCTCAATCATGTAGAATAACAGCACCATAAAAAAACCGCCGGCATATTATTGCGCCGGCGGTCTTTATTGCTCTGTTTTGGCTTAAAGCCGCTATAGCGGCCTGAGATCGGGCAAAACTGCCGGTATTTTAAGCAGACAATGCCTTGAATTTGGCAAGAATTGCATCGCCCATTTCAACAGTGCCAACCTTTTTCGAGCCTTCCGCCCAGATATCAGCGGTGCGGATACCATCATCCAGCACTGCGGCAATGGCCGCTTCAAGACGATCAGCCTCTTCAATAAGATTAAAGGAATAGCGCAGGCACATTGCAAAAGAGGCAATCATTGCAATGGGATTAGCAATGCCTTTGCCTGCAATATCCGGCGCGGAGCCATGAACCGGCTCATAAAGCGCCTTACGGGTGCCGGTTACAGCATCCGGCGCGCCAAGCGATGCCGATGGCAACATGCCGAGCGAACCGGTCAGCATTGCCGCAACATCAGACAACAAATCACCAAAAAGATTATCAGTAACAATCACATCAAACTGTTTTGGCCAGCGCACCAGCTGCATGCCGCCGGCATCGGCCAGCATATGCTCAAGCTGCACATCGGCATATTTTGCCTTATGAGTTGCACTCACAACCTCATTCCACAATACGCCGGATTTCATCACATTGCGCTTTTCCATTGAGGTGACTTTGTTGCCGCGGGTGCGCGCCAGTTCAAAAGCCACACCGGCAATGCGCTCAATCTCATAGGTATCATAAACCTGCGTGTCGATACCGCGTTTCTGGCCATTGCCGAGATCAATAATTTCTTTCGGCTCGCCAAAATAGACACCGCCTGTCAGCTCACGCACAATCAGAATATCCAGGCCTTCAACCACTTCGGGGCGCAGGGATGATGCATCTGCCAAAGCCGGATAGCAAATGGCCGGACGCAAATTGGCAAACAAGGCCAGATCCTTGCGCAGCCGTAACAATCCGGCCTCGGGGCGCACTTCATAAGGCACACTATCCCATTTCGGGCCGCCCACAGCGCCAAACAGCACGGCATCCGCCGCCAAAGCCTTTTCCATATCAGCTTCAGAAATCGCCTGGCCATGCGCATCATAGGCGCAACCGCCAACCAGCCCCTCATCGGTCTCAAAGCCAAGACCTTTTTCTTCATTCAGATAAGTGATGATCTTGCGGACTTCCGCCATTGCTTCAGGGCCGATGCCGTCGCCCGGCAGAAGAAACAGTTTTCTGGTTGCCATTTGCCATGCCTTTTCTCAGATCAGACAACAAAATAACTGCCGCTGATCTTCAGTCAAATCAGAGCACTCCCCGCCGGAATATATGCAAAGGTAAAGCGCCCACACAAAAAATTCGCGTTATTCATAGCCCAAAACTTCAACAGGGGGGAAGTATCAAACGCAAGATTTGACTCATATTTTTATAAATTCCGCAATAATCTTAATAGCAAAGCAAAAGCTGCAACAAAGCCGGCCTATTCCAGCACCCGCGCTTCAGACGGCAGCAGAATCGGAATCCCCTCACGCACGGGATAGGCAAGTTTTGCCTTTTTTGAAATCAGTTCATTATGTTCACGATCATAGTCCAGATTGCCCTTGGTCAAGGGGCAAACCAGCAATTCCAGCATTTTCGGGTCAATCTTTTTAATGCTCTCATGCTCCGGCATAACAGCCCCCTATTGCAACCCCGGCCCGTCATCATCACCATTGCGCATCAAGGCGCGCTCGGTTATCGCCACCAGCGTTTCCGCACGGGTTTTCAAATCCGGCGCTTCCAGTAAGGCCTGCTTTTCCGCAGCGCCAAACGGCGACATCATCGACAAGGCATTCACCAGTGTTTCATTCCCGGCCTTGGCTATGCTTTCCCAATCCGCTTCAAGATTATTAGCTGCAAGATAATCACGAAAAGCCTGCAACAAAGCTTCACGGTCAACTTCGTCTTCGCCCTGCTCTTCATCAAGATCCTGACAATAAGGACAGATGCGCGCAATACGAAATGGCTGTTCTGTTACAAGTTCTTCAACAATATCAAAACGGCAAATACCCTGCAGGGTAATAAGCACCCGCCCGTCACCGGTTTCTGTGTAGGACGTAATGCGCCCGACACAACCTGTAGGGCTTAGATCCGGCCTGTCTGTGCCCTTGGCGGCACCTTCGCGGTCTTCTGCAACAACACCATTGATAATTTTCGGCTGGATAATGCCGATCAGCCGGTTGCCTGCCAGTGCCGCATCCACCATCACCAGATAGCGCGGCTCAAATATATTGAGCGGCATTTGCCCGCGCGGGAGAAGCAGGCCGGCCGCCAGCGGAAATACCGGAATAACCTCCGGTAAATCAGATGCTTTACGGTAATGCGCATTGCCAGCCTGCATAAATTTCACCTCACAGCAATTTTACACCAACATTCTGGTTGTTAAAACATCATGAAAACAGCAAAGACGATAATTTGCGCCGGCCGCTCAATGTGGCCGGATCCTTAAAGCCCCATGCCTCAAAAAACTGCAGCAGCTGCTTGCGTGCGCCATCATCATTCCATGTACGGTCGGCTTTCATAATTGCCAGCAAACCTTCAACAGCCTCTTCACGCTTATCCAGCGCATTGGCAATCATTGCCAGATCAAAACGCGCCTGATAATCATCGGGATCAGCCGCAAGCCGCGCCTGCAATTCTGCAGGATTGCCAAGATGCGCCACCTGTTCAGCCAGTGCCAGGCGCGCCTCTATGGCGCGAATTTGCGGATCATCTTTTTGCTTTTCAGGCACATTTGCGAGAACTTCCCGCACCTTATCCAATGCACCGGTATCCAAATAACATCCGGCAAGACCGGCAAGAGCAATCACATTATCCGGTGCATTTTGCAAAACTGCCGCATAAATCTGCGCAGCCTCAGCACTTTCACCATGCGCACACATATCTTGTGCATTGGCAAGCGCCTCATCAATTGCAGCCTGCATACCGCCGGCAGAACCGGCATTCCTGGCAAGTTTATCAATAAATTCCTTAATCTTGCTCTCCGGCAAAGCGCCCATAAAACCATCCACAGGCTGGCCATTCACAAATGCAATCACAGCAGGGATAGATTGAATGCCAAGCTGTCCGGCAATGGCGGGATGATCATCAATATTCATTTTTACCAGCCGCACAGCGCCCTGTGCCGCCTTGACCGCATTTTCAATCAAAGGTGCCAACTGGCGGCACGGGCCGCACCAGGGCGCCCAGAAATCCACCAGAACCGGCTGGTTACGTGATTCGTTAATCACATCCTGCACAAAAGCGGCTGTTGTCGTATCTTTTACCAGCTCTGCCGCCGGCACTGCGGAACTGCCAAAACCCGCCAGCGCCGATAAAGCGCCTGCCGTATCTCCGCCGGATGTCTCATGCGCTTCAGAGCCAGCCCCGTTATAGGTCACACTTGTATTGGCCTGCCCGCCCGCATTACCGTAAGACGCACCGTAAGGATTGCCGCCATATGGATTATTACCGCTGTTCATCATCGCCCTCTTAATCCGTTTCCCGTTACGGCTTTACATCTATTGGTCATAAATCACTGCCGCATTATGCAAATGCCATAACAATTATGGCAGAATATAATTTCTCTTCCATGCTAATTCGGCATTTCAGGCTGCAGTTTCAAGCCCCCTTAAATACAGCCGGCTAAACTAGTTCTGCACAGCTTCGGCTTTACTGACCATGAGTATTTGCGGCTCATGACCGGTAGCTTGCAGAAACTTCAATAAATCATCGCGGCCGATTGATGTTGTTGCCTCATTGGTCAATGGATGCGCATTAATAATATCATGGCGCATCAGCGCCTCATCCAGAATAATGCGCACTTGATGCTGCCTGTCATTAATCGCGCCAAAAACCGAAACCGCGCCCGGTATCAGCCCCAGATATTCCATGAGCTTTTCCGGCTTGCCGAAAGAAACCTTACTGGCAGCGCCGATCAATGTGTGAATGGTCTTAAGATCAACCACTGCATCTTCCTCAACCGTCACAAGAAAGAAATTATCTTTTTTATCTTTCAAAAAAAGATTTTTAGTATGCCCGCCTGCAATTTCACCACGCAGTTTCTGAGAATCAGCAACCGTAAACAAGGGCGGATGCGTGACAGTTCTAACCTCAATGCCAAGTGTCGCGAGATAATCATACAATGATTGAGGGGTGTTGGGCATAAGCGAAATCTCCTCCGTAATATCTGCGGGATAATGCAATAATCAGCATAACAGATATCTGCGTCTATAATGGCTCTGCGGCCTGCAATAAAGCGTCATGCCCTGTCGCTTCGAAACCGAAGTCACGGTAGAGCCGAATCACAATCCCGGATTTATAATCAACTTTTTAATCAGGGCGATATATCAGCCGTAAAATCCGATATCCTGTAACTTTTAGCCCCCGTTACAAAGCCTGATTGCGGTTTATACACAAGGGGTTTGATATTTTACAGATTTCCTGTTGCAATTGCCTTCAGCTTTTGCCATATAGCGCAGGCCTAACCGACAAACTGGCGCGAGCGGGTGTAGCTCAGGGGTAGAGCACAACCTTGCCAAGGTTGGGGTCGAGGGTTCGAATCCCTTCGCCCGCTCCAGTTTAGTTAAGCCTTCAAAAGCCGCGCAACAGCGCGGTTTTTTGCTTTTGCGGTTCTCATAGATCACGGCAACTCTCTCTCCCAAAACCTGTTCAACCTGATGCAGTAAGCATTCTTCATTACACAAAACAGACACGGCCGCGCTGTCTTAAATCCTTTATAAAAATTACAGGATTTTGAATTTTTCCTGTTGCAAATCACTGCAGCTTTTGCCATATAGCGCAGGCCTAACCACCAAACTGGCGCGAGCGGGTGTAGCTCAGGGGTAGAGCACAACCTTGCCAAGGTTGGGGTCGAGGGTTCGAATCCCTTCGCCCGCTCCAGTTTGGTTAAGCCTTCAAAAGCCGCGCATCAAGCGCGGCTTTTTGCTTTTGAGCCTGCCCGTAAAACCCCTCAAGAAAAAACAGCGCCGCACCAAAAGCGCGACGCTGTTTTCAGCGAAAAATTATGCTTACGCATAAAACTCAAGAAGAAGAAAGCTGAGCCTCTGCACGGGCAACACGGCGGCGCGCAATAATAAAGGCTGCGATAAAAACCAGCGTCATCAACAGCACAATTGTTGGCGCCGGCGCGCTGTCAATAAAGAAACTGGCATAAATCCCGAGAAAGGACGATAAAACCCCGACCAGAACCGCAACCGCCAGCATAGAGCTGAATTTGCGCGTCAAAAGAAATGCAATTGCACCTGGCGCAATCAAAATGGCAATGGTCAGAATAATACCCACAGCTTTCAGTGCTCCGACAATGGTAAGGGACAATATAGCCAGCAAACCATAATGCAACAGCCGCACCGGCAGCCCTACAGCCTTTGCCTGAGCCGGATCAAACGCATGCAGCAGCAAATCCTTCCATTTTGCCGCCAGCAAAACAGTTACCACCACAGCAATCACAGCTGTCTCAACAATATCCTGAAAGCCTACGCCCAGAATATCCCCGAACAGGATGTGATCAAGATGCACATCCGTCTGCACCTTGACATACATCACCAGCCCAAGCCCGAACATGCCGGAAAACACAACCCCCATAAGTGTATCCTGCTTGATACGGCTGTTTTCTTTTAAAAAACCGGTTGCCAGCGCACAGACCATGCCGGCTGCAAAAGCCCCAATCGCCAACGGAATATTGATAATATAGGCCAATACCACACCCGGCAGCACTGCATGAGAAACCGCATCCCCCATCAGCGACCAGCCTTTAAGCACCAGAAAACATGATAATAAAGCCGCAGGAACCGCAATCATCACACCGATGATCATGGCATTATTGATAAAATCAAAACGAAACGGCATCAGCAAAGTTTCAGCAAGGCTCATGATTGCGCCTCCGAAGCCAGCGTTCTTGCTGCCTTGCGCCGTGCCGCCAGCATGCCATGCTTGGGCGCAAAGAAAAAAGCGAACAGAAAAATCAGCGTCTGCATGACCACGATAACCCCGCCGGTCGCCCCGTCGAGAAAATAGCTTATATAAGCACCAATAAAACTGGTTATAGTTCCGATTACCACCGCAATCAGCAACAGGCGTGCAAAACGGTCTGTCAGAAGATAAGCCGTCGCCCCCGGTGTTACCACCATGCAAATGACCAGAAATGCACCAACTGTCTGCATCGCCGCAACTGTGCAGGCAGAAAGCAGCGTAAAGAAAATCACTTTAAGCATTGTGGGGTTAAGACCGATCGAGCGTGCATGACTTTCATCAAAAAAAGTCACCATAAGATCCTTCCAGATCACCAGCAAAACGACAAGGGAAACAAAACCGATAATTGCCAGTTGCAACGTATCTGCCGGTGTGATTGCCAGAATATTACCAAGCACAATCGTTTGAATGCTCACCGCTGTGGGTTTGAGCGAAACCATAAACAGGCCAAGCCCAAAAAATGAGGTGAAGATCAGACCGATAATCGCATCTTCCTTCAACCTTGTGCGCTCATTCAAGAACAACATGGCAGCGGCCGCCAGTCCGCCGGAAAAAAAGGCGCCGATTGCAAAAGGCAAGCCCAGCATATAGGCGCCGGCAACGCCCGGCACAATGGAGTGGGACAGCGCATCACCAATCAGTGACCAGCCTTTCAGCATCAGATAGCCGGATAAAAAGGCACAGACACCCCCAACCAGCGCCGAAACCCACATGGCATTAATCATATATTGATAGGAAAACGGCTCCAGCAGAAATTCCATTATTCCGCCCCCTTGCCGCTCTCATCATGATAGAGCACCAGCGGACGCTCATCATCGGTCAGAATATTAACCGGATGTGCTTTGCCCTGATCGGCCTCATTAAGCACAAAATGGCGCAGCACACCGCCAAAGGTTTTCTCAAGATTAGCCTGCGTAAAAATGGTTTGTGTATCGCCATAGGCAAGCACTGTACGGTTGAGCAGCACTGTGCGGTCGCAAAATTCCGGAACACTGCCAAGATTATGCGTAGAGACAAACATAACACGCCCCTCATCGCGCAGATCACGCAGCAATCTGATGATCGCATCCTCTGTCTTGACATCAACACCGGTAAAAGGCTCATCAAGCAGAATGACCCTGCCATCCTGCGCCAGAGCGCGCGCCAGAAACACGCGTTTTTTTTGCCCGCCGGATAATTCGCCAATCTGGCGCTTGCGAAAATCCGCCATGCCCACACGGGCAAGCGCATCTGCCACCGCCCGATGATCCGCCGGTTTTGCACGGCGCAACATGCCCATATGGCCATAGCGCCCCATCATCACCACATCTTCCACCAATACCGGAAAATTCCAGTCCACATCTTCCGATTGCGGCACATAGGCAACAAGGTTTTTCTTCAGTGCCTGCTGCACCGGCAAACCTAAAATCCGGATCTCACCATGCGCAAGCCGCACAAACCCCATCAACGCCTTGAACAAGGTCGATTTACCCGATCCGTTTACCCCCACAAGAGCGGTAATGGTACCTGTAGGAGTTTCAAAACTCGCATCACGCAAAGCCGTATGGCCATTGCGATAGGTTACCGTTGCATTCCTCACCATAAGCCCTGCTCCCGCACCTTCCGATGCGGGAGACAGCAATGCCTTGGGAAGAACATTAAGCGGAGCATTCATTCTTTCGCTTCTCCGGATTTGAGGCCCTTTGCAATTGTGTCTGTCGTCACTCGCAAAAGGTCAAGATAGGTTGGCACAACACCATCAGGTTCCGAGAGGGAATCGACATAGAGAACACCGCCATATTTTGCGCCGGTTTCCGAAGCCACCTGCTGTGCCGGAGCGGGAGAAATCGTGCTTTCGGAAAATACAACCGTGATGCCGTTTTTGCGCACAGCATCAATAACCTTACGCACCTGCTGCGGCGTGCCCTGCTGGTCGGCATTGATCGGCCACAAATAAAGTTCTTTCAATCCAAAATCGCGCGCCAGATAGCTGAACGCACCCTCACTGGTTACCAGCCAGCGTTTGGCCTGCGGAATATCCTTCAAACTGTCTTTGATCGGCTCAATCGCAGCTTTGATCTTGGCCTTATAGGCCTCGGCATTGGCCTTATAGATTTCCGCATTTTCAGGGTCATATTTTACAAAGGCATCACGGATATTATCCACATAGATCAGCCCTGCAGAAGGCGACATCCATGCATGGGGATTGGGTTTGCCGCTGTAAGGCCCCTCGGTAATTCCCATCGGTTCAACCCCTTGAGAGACCACGACACCCGGAACATCTTTCAGGTGCTGGAAAAATTTTTCAAACCAGCGTTCAAGATTAAGGCCATTCCAGAAAATAAGCTGTGCGCCCTGCGCCTTCATAATATCACCGGGAGTTGGCTGATAATCATGAATTTCCGCATCCGGCTTGGTGATCGATTCAACAATCGCTGCATCGCCGGCAACATTTTGCGCAATATCAGCAATCACGGTAAATGTGGTTACCGCCTTGAATTTCTCTTTTGCCGCTGCAGGCATAACAGCCAGCGCCGAAACAAATGCCGCCCCGATAAAACCGGCCAGAAGCCTCCGCCTGATTTGATTGAACATTGCGCATCCTTATTGCAAATGATTGTCAATTGCACGATTAATATCCCGCCCGCCAATACTTTGCAAGTGACAATCATTTGCAAAATAAAAATAATAGAAAAATTACACCTGCACTCTCTCAGATCAAAACACGCAGCAAAGAGCTGCCGCGAGCACAATCCCGGCTTAACTTTGGTCACGAACCAGGTCACGAACCAGGTCACGACTTGTGCTTTCACGCTTGACGGCAGGCAATATTCCGACAAATATGCAATTGCAAATCATTTGCAATAAATTCAGACTACGGACAGACACATGTTGCACATCCCTGAGAAACTCCGTGCGCAAATGCGCCGGCAGCACCTGCTGCAAGGGCAGAACAACCCGCATATCCGCCAAATATTAGTGCAGGCAGGTCTGCGCCCCACGCGTCAGCGTCTGGCATTGGGGCAGTTGCTGTTCTGCGGCCCTCACCAGCATTTATCCGCCGATGATCTGCACCTTCTTGCAATAGATCAGGGGTTCAACATGTCTTTGGCCACGGTTTACAATACGCTCAACCAGTTTGCACAAGCCGGCCTCATCCGCAAAATATCCGTCAGCGGTCAGCGTAGTTTTTTTGATACCAATGCCTGCAACCACCAGCATTATTATCTGGAAGATGAAGATCGCATGATTGATATTGACGGTGCGCCACCGGCGCTTTCACCACAGCCTGAAGCCCCGCAAGGCTACAGGATCACCAAAATCGACATTCTTGTCAGCCTGAAAAAAATATAAGCGATCCTTAATGTTACAATTTTGTCACCGCTGTGATGTCAGCCTGTCACCAATTGCGTGTAGGAACTATCTGACAGCGGTCTGTGTTCCCCGTTAGAAATACACATCCGCATTTTCTCTCCAACGTCTCATGAAGGCAAAGATATGCGGATTGTTCAGATCACCGACACCCATTTCAGCCCCTCCAAAGCTCATTTTACGCCAAACTGGCGCCCGCTCGCACAATGGTTGGAACAAGTTCAGCCTGATCTGATTATCCATACCGGCGACCTTTCCGTTGACGGTGCCGATTTTGACGATGACCTGACCTTCTGTGCCGATTTGTTTGCCGAACTGAGCGTATCCGTGCTCTGTGTGCCCGGCAATCATGATATCGGCCACCTGCCCTCCTCGCTGCAACCGGTTAATGATGAGCGCCTTGGCCGCTGGCGCGGTCTCATCGGCCCTGATCGCTGGGTGCATGATCAGTCCGGCTGGCGCCTGATCGGTTTAAACAGCTTGCTCATCGGCTCCGGCCATGCGGAGGAAGAAGAACAATATCAATGGCTGGAAGAAGTGCTTAAAACCGCAAATGGTCGTCCCATTGCCGTTTTTGCCCATAAGCCGCTTTTTGTAGACAGCCCCGATGAAGGCGATACCGGTTATTGGGGTGCCTCCCCCAAAGACCGCAAACGCCTGACAGATCTCTTCACCACGCATAATGTGCAGCTTTATGCCAGCGGCCATCTTCACCGCGCATGGGCAGGTAATTATCAGAATATTTCACTGATCTTTGCCCCATCTTGCGGCTTTATCATCGGGCCTATGGAGCGCGATTTGCCGGGAGAGCGTATTGTCGGCGCGGTTATTCACACACTGACTGACAAGGCTCACAGTGAAATCATTCCGCTTTCGCAATTGCGCCCTTACCTGCTCGATGATGTGGTGCATGAGGTTTATCCCTCAAACCACTTTGCCGCCATTACAGGCACAGACATGCAGCCGGAGCAGGCATAATGAGCCGCTTTGCACTGAAAAACATCTCCAAATCCTTTGGCGATCAGCACATTCTCAAAGATGTGACTATTGAGGCAGAAGAGGCTGAATTCATTGCTCTTGTTGGCCCGTCAGGCTGCGGCAAAAGCACTTTGCTGCGCATTGCCGCCGGTCTGGAATATGCCGATGAAGGCAGCATCTGGCTGGGTGAGCGCAATATCACGGCTATGCATCCATCCGAACGCAATATTGCAATGGTATTTCAATCCTATGCGCTTTATCCCCACCTCACCGCCGGTGAAAATATTGCCGTACCGCTGGTCATGCGCGATTTGACCACCCTGGAGCGCATGCCGCTGATTGGCAATTTCCTGCCGGGGCAGGCAGCCAAACGTGAAGCCATTCAGCAACAGGTTCAAAGCACAGCATTAAGTTTAAAAATAGACCATCTTCTTGAACGCAAGCCAGCGCAAATGTCGGGCGGTCAGCGCCAGCGTGTGGCACTTGCCCGCGCTATGGTGCGCCAGCCTCATGTCTTTCTCATGGACGAGCCGCTTTCCAATCTTGATGCCAATCTGCGTGTGCATACCCGTGCGGAAATCGTTGAGTTGCACCGCCGTGCCGCGGTGCCAAGTCTTTATGTCACCCATGATCAGGCAGAGGCGCTGAGCATGGCTGACCGTATTGCGGTACTGATCGGCGGGCAGCTTTTGCAATGCGACAATCCGGTGGAGATTTATGATAATCCGCGCCATATTGAAGTTGCACGTTTTATCGGCAGCCCGCGTATCAATGTGCTGCATGCACGCGCCAGCGACCGGGGCATAATTCATTTTGCCGGCAAACCAATTCTCAATCAGATTGATATTCATGCAGGCTCTGCTCTTAGTGTTGCTATCCGCCCGGAACATTTACAAATCCGCCCTGCAGGCGATCAATCCTCTGACCGGATCATTACAGCCAGCATCAACCGTGTTGAATTTCTGGGCTCGGAAGCACTGGTCTATCTTGATACGCCTGGCGCGTCAGAGCCTTTGATTGCCAAAACCACACCGTCACAGGCAGCGCCGCTCTTACCGTCTATGCCGGTCGGCCTGACATTTGCTGCCGATAAAGCACTGCTTTTTGATGTTAACGGCCATCGTATGCGTCAATTCACCCATGCGGGGCAGCAACGGATAAAGGTTACAGACCATGTCTGAACTGGCACAAACCTCCCTTCATAATCAGGCCGGCCCTTATGATATAACGGCAAAAGATGCAGCACAGGCTGCACGCAAATATGAAGAAAGACTGGCTTGGAAACTGATGGCGCCGGCCATTTCTCTGGTGCTGTTTTTCATTCTCCTGCCAACTGCCACCGTATTCTATCTCAGTTTCACCAATTTCGAGCTTGGCTACAAGGATTATGAATTTGTCGGTCTGGAAAATTATATTGAACTTTTCAAAGACCGCACATTCCGCACTTCCCTGAAAAATACCGCATTTTACACGCTGATCGTCACACCGGTTTCTGTATTTTTAGGGCTTGGCGCCGCATTATTGATTGAGCGTGAGACGCGCGGCAAAGCTTTTTTCCGCACAGTTTATTTTTTACCCGTTGCCTCACTTCTCGTGGCTATGGCAACAGTCTGGCAATATTTGCTGCACCCGACCCTTGGCCCTGTCAATGCCATGCTCGGCCTTGCCGGTATTAGCGGGCCAAACTGGCTCGGCAGTTCTGCAACCGTACTGCCAAGCCTTGCCATGATCGGCATCTGGCAATCTGTCGGCTTTAATATGGTGCTGTTTCTCGCCGGTCTCACCGCAATACCGCGTGAGCTTTATGCGGCTGCGGAAACGGATGGCGCAAAAAGCGCATGGGAACGTTTCAGGCTGGTGACCTGGCCGCTTCTGGGGCCTACCACCCTGTTTGTCGTCACTATCAGCGTCATCAATTCCGTCAAAGTGTTTGAATCAGTAAAAACCCTCACACAAGGGGGGCCAAACAAAGCCTCGGAAGTATTGCTGCATACGATCTATCAGGAAGGCTTTGTTTTCCTGCGTGTCGGCTATGCTTCTGCCATGACTGTAATTTTTCTGATTGTACTGATCATCATGATGCTGCTGCAATATCGCGTGCTTGATCGCCGCGTGCATTATTCCTGAAAGTGCAAACCATGTCTGTCATCCGTTGTCTTCGCCTTGGCTTGCTGTCACTTGGGGCTTTTCTGTTTCTCGCCCCTTATATCTGGATGCTCTCCACTGCAGCCAAATCCCAATCGGATATTTTCACATCATCGCTCAGTCTTATTCCACAACACTGGTCACTGATCGAAAATATTACCAAGGCTTTCTCCCGTGTGCCGATGGGGCAGTTATTATTCAACGGGGTTCTGGTTTGCGCATTGATTCTGATCGTGCAGGTGATTATTGCCATTCCCTGCGCCTATGCCATGGCCAAACTGCGCTTTCGTGCTGCACAGCTGATGATGAGTGCTGTCATGCTCGGCCTTCTGGTGCCAATCCATGCCACTGCACTGCCCTTTTATCTGGGTTTCGAGAAAAGCGGCCTTTTAAACACTTATTTTGCGATCAGCGCACCATTTTTTATCTCGGTTTTCGGTATTTTCCTGTTTCTGCAATTCTTCCGTTCCATGCCGGATGATCTGATCAATGCCGCCCGCCTTGATGGCATGTCCGAGGCCGGCATTATTGCCCGCGTCATCGTTCCCAATGCATGGCCTGCCATTACGGCTTTTGCGATTTTCTCGGTTGTTGCCCATTGGAATGATCTGTTCTGGCCGCTGATTGTTATCACCGGCATGGATAAGGCAACGCCGCCGCTGGGTCTGCTTTATTTCCGCGCGGCAGAAGCCGGAGATGATTATGGCGCATTAATGGCCGCCACGCTGATTATCACCCTACCGCTTGTTCTTGCTTTTCTTGCAGCGCAGCGCCGCTTCATTGAAGGCATTACCATGACCGGCCTTAAAGGCTCCCCCCCCCCCCCCCGCAACACTCTTCCTCCTCACATTTACGGAGCCTGAAATGTCATTTCTCACCCGCTCTCTCACAACAACTGCCATGCTGGTCGGCCTGTGCAATACAGTTCTGGCAGAAACCACACTGAATGTGCACTATCCGATGCCGGGTTTTTTTCAGGATGTGATGGCCAATATCTCCCAAAAATTCATGGAAGAAAATCCGGACATCAAAATCCATTTCGTCAATCCTTCTGCCACTTATGAAGAAGGCATTCAACTGATCATGCGCCAGAACGGCACAGCAGAAATGCCGGATATTACCTTCACCGGCCTCAACCGCCTGCGCATCTTACACGATCGTAATATCGGCCTTGATCTGAAAACATTGGTGGAAAAAGAAACGGACTTTGAAGCCCAGGGCTTCACCCCGACTATTCTCAACCTTGCCAAAATTGGTGACCGTCAGGTCGGCCTTGCTTTTGCAACCTCTAATCCTGTCATGTATTACAATGCCGACTTGTTTAGAAAAGTCGGTGAAAATCCGGATATTCCGCCAGCCACATGGGATGAAGTTATTCGTATTGGCGGCAAAATCAAAAAACTTGGCAATGGCATCGAGGGTATTGATTTTCGCTGGCAGGGTGATGACTGGATGTTCTCTGCATTGCTGTTTGGCGCCGGCGGCCAGATGCTCTCTGATGATGAAAAGCAGATAGCTTTCAATGGAGCTGAAGGCCAGGCTGCATTCAGACTGGTTGACAAAATGGTGAAGGAAGGCGGGCTTCCGGTCTTCACAAAGGAGGCCGGTGAACAGGCATTTGCAGCAGGCAATGTCGGCTTTGCTTTCCAGACCACCGGCGCATTGCGCAACACGATCAAGAATGTCGGCAATAAATTTGATATGCGCACCGCCAAAATCCCGTTGCTCAACCCGGAAAAAGGCCGTTTGCCAACCGGCGGCAATGCTGTTGTTATCCTGACATCGGATGATGCCAAAGTGGATGCTGCATGGAAATTTGCAAAATTTGCCGCCGGCCCTTACGGTGCATCGGTTGTTGTGCCGGGCACAGGCTATGTACCCAATAATGAACTGGCTGCAAAATCAGATAAATATCTTGGTAAATTCTACGAAGAAAACCCGCTGTTTAAAGCCGGATTAAGTCAAATGAATCTGATGGTGCCATGGTATGCTTTTCCCGGCTCCAACGGCGTAAAGGTAACCCAGACTATTGTTGATAATCTCTCCCGTGTTGTCGAGCAAAAAGCAATGCCTGATGAGGCCCTTTCTGATGCTGCAGATGAGGTTAAAAAATTGCTGCCTCGCCGCTAAAACAAATCCGGAATACAAAATTTTCTTTCATATAAACACGTAAAAACAAAAACTTAGCGCCCTTCAGTCTTTTGTGAGCCGCTGAGGGGGCATAGACTGCCGAAAACTCTGCTTAATTATACAATTTCTCATGAATTATTGGTATTGCAGGTTTTTTAGATAAGAAGAATATTATTCAAATATGTTGCCATTCGCTATCTTTATAATTTTAAAATCCATAACACCATGTTTAGTGCAACATAAATCACAGCAACATAATAATTTATTATTAAAATATAGGTAGTTTCTTTATGTTAGAACTTTCATCAACACTATATTATTTGGAATCAATAAAGAAGAGTATTCAATATGATACAGATTTTGCGGAATTATCTATAGATATTATCAATATGTTTAGTCATGCTGAGTTATCAAGACTTGAAAAACTTAAATTTAATAAACTTAGTTTACTGAATGAAATCTACAATATTTGCAAATCAAAATATCAAACTACCTCACCATCAAACAACGCCTTTCAATTGGAGCATATCCCGAGAGATTTAAATATAGAATCAGCAAATACCTCAAGATATACAGAAATATCTAAAAAATTTAACGAAAATTTTTTAAGCTCAGGACTCATTGATTTAGCCAGAAGATGACGGTTGCAGCGATGCAGATGGCGGAGAAGAAGGTGTGCGCGCATCGGTCGTAGCGAGTATGGATGCGTCGCCAGTCTTTGAGTTTTCCGAACATATTCTCAATTT
>NZ_JBPVTR010000013.1:0-48574 GCF_051851455.1 Pseudochrobactrum albidum | reverse complement strand
GACAGTGGAAAATATGGCTCAATCCGCCGCATCTGCGCCGGCGACAACCAAAACAAATCACTCATAGCAACGCCTCCTGACGTCGCCATTGAATCAACTCACCACTCGTCATGCAACCAATTTAATAGGTCCTGAGCCTAGGTACCGCCCCGCTTGTTGTGTCAGCCTCATCGAACTCATGCTGCGCACGCTCAAGGGCGGCGGCAACCTCGTCTTCGTCAGCCGCAACGATATGCTGGGTCCGGGGATCACGCAGCCTAGCCCCATCAAGGAGTCCTAGCCGCTTGAGCACATAGAACAGCATGGCGTAGCGAACTGTCAGCACAGCGCGCCCGTCCGCCATGTTGTAATCCTTTGCGACCACCGCCTGCTGACCGACCGACAGATCAGGATGCGGCACAAGGGTGATATCGAAGGTTTCCTGCCACAGCCGGTCCTGTGCCGCAGCAGCACCTGGCTCGCCGAACTCGCCGAATCCAAGGACACGCGAGAGCAGGAAATCCTTGAAGCGCTCCGTCTCATGGCACCAGGCCCGCACATGCCAGCGCAGGCCATCAAAGCCGAAGGCATGCGGGGTAATCCGCCGCCATGCCGGATCGGGCCGATCGCGGTTCATGGATTGGTAGTGAAGGTCCAGCGACCTTTCCTCCCGCACCGCCGCCAGAACTGAACGCAGAACGTCGGTATCGACCTTACGGCGCAAAGTCAGAGCGATATCCATGTCAGGCGGGGCAGCGAGCCAGTTCGCCCCCGCGTCGGCGAAACCTTCCGCCATCGATCGGAGCCTCATGAGATAGGCGTCCGGGTCCGGGTCTAGAAACACCGGCTGAAATTCCGGGCCGGCTACGTAGCGGCGAGCGCTTTTGTCATAGACCGCATTCTGCGGCGCACGCTCCTGATAATGGGTCAAGTCCTTTGACGCCTGCGGAACGGAGACGCCAAACGTATCGATCAGGTCAGAGCGATTGACACCCCCCTCCCAGAACAGGCGGAATTCGATGAACTCCAGCCGCCTCTCGACACCCCATTTCAACATTGTTCGTCCCGTCGCACTTGAGAGGATAAAAAGTATATGGGACACCTTGCGATGTCCGTATATTTTCTATTCTAACAAACCTCAAGCTGTCAAGCTCGAGGAAGGCCGGATGCGCACCCTGTCACCGTGCACAAACACGGCGGGGCAAAAGCGCTATCGAAGTCGGCAGGGTTGACGTGAGCAAGGCCACGGCATCTTCGATACCAACACGGTCGATGCCGATTGCAGCCAATGCTCAGACGTGATCGTACAGTGCCGTCAAACCCTATTTTCGCCGGGCCAGCCCTGTCAGCGATTTGATCGGTTCGAAATAGGCTTGCGGAGGCGGCACCTGCACATAGTCGAGCGACGGCATATAGAAGGCGCGATTGCCGCCAATACGGAAGTCAATGCCGGTGGCCCGGATCAGCGCCTCGACCCGAGGTTCGATCAGGCCCGGCGGCGGTGGCGGCGCGACTGCCGTGATGTCATCGGGTAGGCCATCGCATTGCGCGGCGTTAAAGACCGTGAACCGCTTCAGGAACGGAATGGCATGCGCATCCTCACCCGTTTCGCGGGCACGGCGCTTTTCGTCCTCGGGGGTGAAACGGTCGGCATAAACGACAGTCGTGCCACGCTCGCCCTTCCTGACATTGCCGCCAAGCGACAGCGCCTGGCGGAACGTCAGCCACGCCTGAGCGGGGAAACCATGCTGGATGACAGCGCCCCAGAGGATAAGAATATTGATGCCGGAATAGGACCGGCCGGTTGAAGCATTTCTCGGCAGGCCCAGCGGGGCGGTATCAGGCGACGCACCCCAGGGCTGGATCCAGGGGAGCCGGCCTTGCTCCAGCTCGGCGATGATCTTGTTGGTGATGTCGTCGTAAAGGTTGCTGCGCGCGCCGCCTTCCGCGAGGTTACGACCCTGTCTGGCCATCGGGATGATCTCCGCGACGGGCGCCGGAAGCCTCTCCTCCAGCTCTTAACCCGTCACGGAAAATCCGTCCGCACTCTCACTCTGAAGGGGGCGTTGCGGGGTCTCCCCGCAGAAGGGGTAGGCAGAGACCAAGGCTCGGCCGCAGGGGAAGGCTTTCCCCATATCTAGCCTCTGTGCGAGCGCGGAGCCCTCACAAAGACGGACTATGGCTGACGTCTTCCTCCAGCTTTCAATCGAAGATCACACGAGGCGTTGGAGTCGTCGCTGACCGTTCGGGTCGCCCTACCCATATTCTCGAAATGGTGGCGACCCTTTGCGCCGCTTGGGAATCATCGGGCGACCACGGCCCATCTGTTAGGGACAATGCGAAAGCTTGCCGTGAGGAAAAGCGGCGGTCCAGCAAGATCCACCGGTGGCTACTGGCCTGGCTTACAGAGGCGTGCAGCCCATAATCGCGAACACGATGGCTGCCGAGACGCTCGCCTGAGATCAAGGCAGAGCAGAATCAGGTCCAAGATATTGTTATAGAAAGATAAATGAGCATCCATGCTTACGTGGATTTGCCGCGTAAGCAACATCTCTCAAAAAGAGGGAATTGATAATGTTTTGATTTTTATGCGAAAAATGGCGCACCCGAGAGGATTCGAACCTCTGGCCTCCGCCTTCGGAGGGCGGCGCTCTATCCAGCTGAGCTACGGGTGCATACCGTTCGCGAGGTGCTTACGTCATGCTTACGCGAGTTTTTTGGCTTCTTGAAGAGCAAACCCGATATTCGCTCAAGCCACTGTTAAATCAGTACCTTTTCCCAACACATTCAGCCTTCGCTGGACTTGACTACCGCCTTCGGAGGGCAGCACTCTATCCAGCTGAGCTACGGGTGCATAGCGCGCTATAACATTCAGCAAACAAGAAAGCTTCTAACCGATGCTTTACGTTGCATCAATGGGGTAAAACAGAATTTGTTGCAGTTTATGTGCATAATCTGCTTCAAACGGTGATAACAAAACATGAGAGCGGTACTTCAGGCGAAAAGCCCCAATAGTTGGATTGTATTTTTATCATGTACCTTCAGGTTGATTTGAAATGATATAATACACGACATCTGAAAAAGGTGAACAGGAAGTACATTTTTGTGATAATGATTATCCGGCAAATACGAGCGCAAAATAGATAATTGTCAGATCATGTAGAAACTGCACATAATGCCCCATATCACCGCATGTGTTGACATATCGGTTGTGTAAACTTATTTTCCCGATAAGCAGATGGAAAACCGCGATCTGCTGATTTTTTCTCCCTTTATGAGTGCCGGGGCGTGCCGGCTCGCAAGTTAGATTTCCTGGAGCGGTTTACGTTCAGGTTGCATCACAATATATGTGCGCGTTTTTGAGGCCTGTATTGCATAAGCACCGGCCTGCATTACAGCGCCAAAAGTGATTCAATATGATCGTGAAAAGCTCCGGCTACGGAGCTGACAATGTTTGTTCTTTCGCCGACCAAACGGCGTATTCTTTATGTTTCTGTTTTTGAAATTATCGCCATTATTGCTTCAACATTCCTGCTGATGCTGCTTAGCGGCGGCAGTGCAGAAAATTCTCTGCCGATTGCGGTGCTGATCTCCCTGATTGCGGTAACATGGAACTACACCTACAATTTTCTGTTTGAAAAATGGGAAGCAAGACGTAAAGCCGCGGAGCGCAGTCTTATTGTACGGATGTGCCATGCATTTGGTTTTGAGTTCGGCCTTTGTGTGATGATTATTCCGCTCTATATGGTCTGGTATGCTGTCGGCTTTTGGAAGGCTTTCGAAATGGAGGCAGTTCTGCTGCTGTTTTTTCTGATTTATACGTTTGTTTTTACGTATATTTTTGACATGATTTTTGCATTGCCCAACAGCGTTGTTGGTAAAGAAAAAGTATTGCAGGCATAAGGCTCTGCAGGCGCTGATGGCTGTGCTGATCCGCATGCCTGTAAAGGCGGTGACAAATATAAGAATATAAATCAAATAAATAAAGAAAGCGGTTCCAGTATTTTATGTTAGCCGGAACCGCTTTTTTGGGCGCGATATCTTAATTTGCCAGATGGGTCACAAATTTTGTAATCATATAGGCATTGATCGCTTCTGAGCCGCCTTCTGTGCCATAGCCTGAATCTTTAATGCCGCCAAAGGGCACTTCCGGCAGTGCAAGACCAAGATGGTTGATGGTTGTCATGCCGGCCTGAATGCGCATGCCCAGTTCATGGGCATTTTCTGCCGAGCGGGTGAAAGCATAGGATGCCAGACCAAATGGCAGGCGGTTTGCCTCATCAATCACTTCATCCAGTGTTTTGAAAGAAGAGAAAACAGCCACAGGGCCGAATGGTTCCTCATTCATGATGCGTGCAGTTTTGGGCACATCGGCAAGCACTGTGGGCTCAAAGAAATTTCCTTTATTGCCGATACGGCGGCCACCGGTTGTAAGCCTTGCACCATGGTCAACCGCGTCCTGAATCAGCGCCTCAAGGGCAGGGATGCGGCGTTCATTGGCAAGCGGCCCCATTTGCACACCTTCTTCTAAGCCATTGCCGACTTTAACCGCTTTGGCTTTTTTAGTGAATGAGGCAACTGCCTGTTCATAAACACTTTCCTGCACCAGAAAACGTGTGGGCGATACACAAACCTGACCGGCATTGCGGAATTTGGACATGGCCAGTGTCTTGACGGCATTTTCCACATCGGCATCTTCAAAAATGATAGCCGGTGCGTGGCCGCCAAGTTCCATGGTGGAGAGTTTCATATGCTGGCTGGCAAGGCTTGCCAGCATTTTGCCGACCGGTGTGGAACCGGTGAAGGAAATTTTGCGGATAACCGGATGCGGAATGAGATATTCAGAAATTTCTGAAGGGATACCATAGACCAGATTGACTACACCGGCCGGGATACCGGCATCAACAAAAGCGCGGATCAATGCCGCAGGGGCTGCGGGTGTTTCTTCCGGTGCTTTGACAATGATTGAACAGCCGGCGGCAATAGCGGCGGAGAGTTTGCGCACCACCTGATTGATCGGGAAATTCCACGGAGTAAAGGCTGCAACAGGGCCGACAGGCAGTTTGAATGCCATTTGCGAAACACCAGCCGCACGCGCCGGAATGATCTGTCCGTAGGTGCGGCGCGCTTCTTCTGCAAACCATTCAATAGTATCGGCGCCGGCCATAATTTCTATTTTTGCTTCCGGCAAGGGCTTGCCTTGCTCCAGCGTCATTATTGGCGCAATCATATCTGCACGCTCACGCAGCAATTCGGCAGCGCGGCGCATCAGCTTGGAGCGGTCATAAGGCGAGGTTGCGCTCCAGATTTTGAAGCCCTTGTCTGCCGCATCAAGCGCTGCATCAAGATCGGCTTTTTCCGCATGGGCAACCGTGCCGATAATTTCATCATTTGCCGGGTTGATAACATTGATGGTACGGCCGCTTAGGCTGTTGCGCCATTCGCCGTTAATCAGCAGCAGAGTATCGGGATAGCGCGGTGCAGTCTGTGACATGGTTCCTCCGGTATGTCCTGTCATGCGGTATGTAACCGCATTCTGTAGACATCACTATAAAAACCATATCAGTGGCTTTGCAAGGTATAAATATTCGTAATTACAGGTTGAGATGCTTTGCCGGAACATCATGCGCAAAATAAAAAGGGCGGGGACAGCCCGCCCTTTCAAAATTTGTGTGTTAATCTTTTACAGATCAGCGCAGACGCCCCGATGCATGTGCCAGCATGGTGTAAACCTTGCCTGTATCAGAGGTCAGATAGGTTTGTGTCACCATATTATCGCGGTCATTGCGCGCCACATCTTCCAGCAGACGCTGGAAATCATCCATGTAACGGTCTACTGCACGGCGGAAATCCCCGTCTGTCTGATATTTGCGCTTGATTTCTTCAAAAGTCTGCTGCCCTTTGAGCGTATAGAGCCGGCGGGTAAACACATTGCGCTCACCACGGCGATACCGGTCCCACAGCTCGATTGAAGCTTCATGATCAATGGCACGCGCAATATCAACAGACAGCGAGTTCAGACTATCAACCACATGGGCGGCTGAACGCTGCGGGGTAACATTATTTTGACTGCGCGGGGCGGGTGCTGATATTTCTTCATCGGCTGAGGCGCGCGCCAGAAGATTGGAAACCCAGCCGCCGCCGCGTTGTGTCTGTTGTGGTTGTATTTGCTGCGGCTGTACTTGCTGAGGTTGCGGGGCTGCAGCCGGTGCCGGTGTATTATAGGCAGGGGCAAAGCTCTGCATCGGCTGCGGAGCCTGTGGCTGCGGTGCTGCAGCCTGTGTTGCATAGGCCTGCGCCTGAGCCTGTTGCGGCCGGGCAGTGGTGCGGTCTGGACGACTGTCCCCCACATCCACCAAACGGCCGGATTTATTGACGATTGAGGCCAGTTCCTTAAGAGCATTGATCTGCTCGGAAACAGCCTTGCGCATGGCCGTGGTTGATTCTTTGGCTTCTGCAGGCATATCCAGCACGCCACGTTTCAGCTCGCCGCGGGTTGCATCCAGCTCACCGCGAATTTCTGCTGCAGAGCGGCGGATTTCATCTGTCGCACTGGCAAATTTCTGTGCAGCCTGTTCCACAGCCTCGGAAATGGCAGCACGCAGCTGCTCGGTGGAATTGCGGGTGCGGCCTTCCGTGCGCTCCAATGCGGAGGCAACAAGATGTTCAAAGCCCTGCATCACCTTTTCAATATTTTCAGACTTGGCAACCAGACCTGCAGAGAGGCGCTCCAGAGCCTCATGGCGATCAGCCAGCGTATCGGTCAGGCCGTTCTGCGCCGAATTGATGAGATCAGAAGCGCGGGAGAGCACCAGGCTGTGATCTTCAAACCGTTTGGCAATATCAGCAATCTGTGCCAGCGTATTGCCGGAAAGGCTGTTTAATGTATTGATATTATTATCAATCACCGCGCTTGAACTGGAGAATATCTGTGCGGCTTTATTGGTGCTTTCAGCAAAGTTTGAGGTGGTTTCAACAAGGCGGCTGTCAATATTATTAAGGTTGAGTGTTGCCTTATCAATCAGCTGGCCAAGCTCTGCATTGGAATTGGCAAGACGCTCAATCAGGCTGCTTACACCATCAGAGAGACTGGATTTTGCTTCCTGCACAGCCGTAATAGTTTCAGCCGTGCGGCTGGCAAGGGCGTTGACCAGAGCCGCATTTTCAGAGCGCAGACGATCCGTTGCCGCAAGGGTAGCCTGTTCAAGCTGGCTGGCAAGCCCCTGGCCGCTATCGGCAAGACGCTGCACCAATGGCTCGGCTGTATCTGCCAGAATACGGGTAATTTCCTGCGAGCGGGCGGCAAGCACCGCATTCAGTTCACGGGTGCGCTCTTCCAGTGTTGAGGATGTATTATGGGTGGCATCGGCAATGCGGGCTTCAATAACGCCAAGCTCGCCGGTAATGCGCGAGCCGATTTCACCAAGCCCCATGGCAATTGCATCAGCGCGTTCTGTAAGACGGGCTTCAGTGCCGGAGAGATTTTCCAGAACACGGGCGCTGAAAGCTTCGCTGTGCTCGCCCAATACGTTGCTGGTGCGGGCTGCGGTTTCCGCAATGCGGGTTTCAATGTTACCAAGCTCGCCGGTGAGGCGGGTCTCGATGGCCTCAAGGCCGCTTGCAATCTGGCCTGCACGCTCATTCAGGCGGGCTTCGGTACCGGCAAGATTTTCAATCAAACGATCGTTGAAATTTTCACCAAAGCCATGCAGCGCATCGCCGGCCTTAGCTGCTTCCGCCGTGAGGGAGGCAGCTGCTTCGGTGATTTTCTCACGCAGGGTGCCGGCCACAACCGTGGCGCTTTGCTCAAGCGATCTGCGCACATTATCCACACCGATGCTCAATGCGCGTTCCATTGTGGCGGTGCGTTCTTCAATAATGCCGGTCTGGCTGTCAAATGTGCTTTGCAGGGCGCCGGTTGTATTGGCGATGGCATCTTGCAGGGCAGTGGTGCGCTGCGCGAGCATGTCATTATGCTGGCGCAAATTGGCATCCAGTGCCTGCGATGAGCTGTGCATTGTTGCCTGCAATTCAGCCGTGCGACTGCTGACTGTGCTGACATGCTCGTCAAGCAGGTTGCCGACAACAGAGCTGTTCTTATTCAGGGTTTCAGCAAATTGGCGGTTACGCTCATCCAGAACGCCGGCATATTCGGCATGTTGCTGATCAAGCGTTGTCTTAAGCACGGATGTGCGTTCTTCAAAGCGGCCTTCCTGCTCGGTGAATATATCATTGAGTTTGGCATTATGCGCTGCCATGGCTTCACGCATATCATTGGTGCGCTGTTCCAGAATAGCCGCATGCTGGCTGGCCGTTTGCTCAAGGCTGGAGGCATTGCCGCTGATGGCGCGCTCAATATCTGCACCACGCTCGGCAATGGTCTGGCTGTGCTGCTGCATGGCGGCGGCTATGCGCTCTGCCTCGCCGGTGAGGGCAGAGGACAGCGCCTCACGGCTGTCAGCAATCTGGGAAATAAACTGGCCGGCACGGTCATTGAGCAGGCCGGCTACAGAATCAGTCATGCCTGCCAGCTCGCCGCCAAGTTTTTCCTTGGTTTCATCAACAACAGAGCTGATGGAAGAGCGTACATCTGAGAAAGTTTCGGCAATTTCGCGGGTGCGGGCAATAAGATTTTCGTTAATCTGGCGTGAGCGGACTTCCAGAGCTGCATTGAGTTTTTCAGTGCTGCTGTCAATGGCCTGTGCCCGACCTTCAAACTCGGTGAGCAGGGAATGGCCGCGGGCTGCCAGTGTGGCATTGAGATTGGCAAGACGCTGATCAAACTCTGTCACCATATTCATGGTTGCATCACCAAGCAGGGAAGCAATATTGGATGTGCGTGCATCCAGCGCCTCTGCCAGTGTTTCAGAAAGATTGCGCGAGCGTTCTTCCAGCGTGGCGATACGTGTATCGAGAATATTGACGAAATCACCGCCTGAAGCATTGATGCGTGCAGAAATATCCGTGCTGCGGCTGTCAATCGCTTCAGAAATGGCTGAGCCGCTTTCATTAAGGCGGCTGATCATGGTTTCACCGGCATGGGACAGCGAGGAGGTGAGCTCGCTGGAAACGGTGAGAACATTATCACGGATAATTTCGCTCGCAGAGGACAGTTCTGTCTTAAGATGCTCATGCGCGCCTGAAATTGATGAACGTACACGCTCGGCATGGCTGATAACAGCCTCACGCTCATTGCTCAGCTCTGCAATCAGGGCGCGGATGCGCACTTCATTATCGCTATAGGCGCGCTCAAGCTGGTGCACTTCTGTCTGCACGAGGGTTTCCAGCTCAACAGCGCGGGCGAGCGTGCGTTCAATGCCTTCATTCATGGCTGCAACTTCACGGCGCACAGCCTGACCAAGCATGGAAACACGATCCCCTGCAGCGGCTTCAGGCGCGGCAAGGCGCAGTGCAGCCGCAGTCATCTGACGCGCTGCAGATTGCAGTTCCTGTGCGCGGCGCACCATTTGTGCAAAACCCCAGAACATAACCACCGGAATGGTAATGCCGGCAGCAATGCCCACACCGGTTGGTGTGGTGAAGAAATCTTTTGCAGCTTGCAGCGATGTAAGCCCCTGCGGGCTCAATGCATGGCCAAGCGCAAGCCCGCCCGCAGCCCAGAGGGCGCTGACAGCGGTTGTTGTCCAGAAAATGCCGGCAGAGCGGCTGCCGGTGCGGCGCAATAACAAATTTTCATTGCGCAGATCATCATTGGCAGGTTTGAAAGCGGGTGTGGCTGGTATGGCCGCTGCGGCCTGCGGGGCGGCAGGGCGGGAAATTGCGGCCTGAGAGGCGACAGTGTCTGAAGTGGCGGTGTCTTGTTCTGTTGCTGATGTATCTTCCGGAAGCGCATCAATATTGAGCGCGGCGGAAGCTGCTTCCGGCTGATTGGCGGCTTGCAGAACCGTTACATTGCCCTGTTCGTCAGCTTCAAGGTTGTTTTTGGAGGCAACGGCTGCGGCTGCAGACGGGGTAACTGCAGGCGGCGGGGCAGGGGTAACCGGTGTGGCAGGCAGTTCAATCTTTGCTGGGGATGATTTTTTCTGCATGTTGTTTTTCTCAAGCGGTGCAGCTGTTGCAGCCGCTGCCGTTTGTTCTTGTGCCAGCTCTTCGGCTGCGCGGGAAATCTGGTTTTCCAGATCATCCAGCGAAAATTCAGCCTCCGGTGCATCAAAATTCAAATCCAGCTCAAAATCATCACTGAAATCCAGATCCAGTCCGTCAGACAGGGCCTGTTCCATATCAAGCTCAAGCTTTTGTGCTTTTGTATTTTGTGCCATAGCCGTTTTACCCCGTACTCATACAATAACGCAGATTATCATATTTTGCGGCCGACAGCTTTATTCAGCCGGCAGCCAACTGATATGTTGCGCAGTCTATAAGTTAAAACTTCCGGAGCGATATGGGAACTACGGAAATTGCAGTTGCTGAAATGTTTAAAGATAAGGTTAACGCAAGGCTTTATAAAGTTAACGAAACCAAGCAAATGCGCGGTTTTTTGAGGTTCACCTAGTTGTGGAAATCTTTCCTGATGCAATTTACAGGCGTGTAATATGACAATTTTGTGGCGAAGGAGAGGTGTTTTTGTTCTCCTTTTCAACTGTATTTATGTTCTGTGCCCGCACCAATCTCAGCTTGCGGATTCAAAATAACAATATGAAATATTATGCATAGCCTCTTATTGCCGCACTCTGCCTGTGCAGCATGATTTGGTGCTTGAACTCACAATATTTAGCACGTATCTGCCATGCAGAACATAACATGCAGCATATCACCTTTTCTTGTCGGCGTAATCAGTTTTGCAGTGCGGCAGACAGGGGAATAATGCGGGTTTTACAGGCTGGTTTTATCGGCCGACTCTTATCGGCCATTTTTATCGGCCATTTTTATCGGGATGAATAGATGACTAAAATTACATTTGTTTCGGCAGACGGAGCGATCCGCAATGAAGTGGAGGCCGAAAACGGCTCCACAGTCATGGAAAATGCCATACGTAACGGTATTCCCGGTATTGATGCCGAATGCGGCGGTTCCTGCGCCTGTGCAACCTGTCATGTTTATGTTGATGAGGACTGGGTTGATATTGTGGGCGCGCCGGAGCCGATGGAAGAAGATATGCTTGATTTTGCCTATGATGTGCGCGCCAATTCGCGCCTTTCCTGCCAGATTGTGGTGCGTGATGCGCTGGATGGTCTGGTTGTGCAGGTGCCGGAACGTCAAAGCTGAACCGGAACGTCAAAGCCTGAATTCCTGCCTTGAAGCATATTGGCGGCGATTCCGCATAAGCCGGAAAAGGCGATTCCGCATAAGCCGGAAAAATTGCAATTTTATATCTGCAATTATGCACTGAATTGAACCGCATTGAGTAAGAAGGGCGGATTGTGAAAAGCAAACCGCCTTTTATTTGATCCGGCGCAATATCATTCTCATATATATGGGGTAATCGCAGTTTTGTGTTTGTATTTTTTCATTTATATCGGGCATATAAAATCTGCGGTGCTGTATTTCAGCCTGTGACAGGTGATTATTGGCGCAGTATCTGTAAAAGCTATAGGCATTGATACCAAATTTGACTATAGACACTTATCGAATTTTATCCGGTGCTGTCTGACTGGGCTTCAGGGAGTAACGGGATCAGCCGGTTTCCGGCCATTTACGCTGCCTGATTATCCCGATGGCAGTGCGCAGAGCATGTTCTGTGTGACAGCTGGCAGAGCATAAGATTAATGTGACAGATCGTAATGGCTGGCGCAGCTGTTATGATTCAGCGAGATTGAAGATATGAGCGAAGTTATCCGCACAGATGTTGTCATTGTCGGTGCAGGCCCGGTCGGGCTGTTTGCTGTGTTTGAGCTTGGGCTTTATGACCTCAAATGTCATCTGATTGATATTCTGGATCGTCCGGGCGGTCAGTGTGCCGAGCTTTATCCTGAAAAGCCGATTTATGATATTCCGGCATGGCCGGAAATTTCCGGCCAGATGCTGACTGATAAACTGATGGAGCAGATCAAGCCTTTTTCGCCGCAATTTCATTTTAATCGCATGGTTACCGGCCTCAGGCGTCTTGAGGACGGCTCTTTCCGTGTGGAAACAGATGAGGGCGAAATTTTTGAAACCAAGGTTGTGGTGATTGCCGCCGGTGGCGGTTCTTTCCAGCCGAAGCGCCCGCCAGTGCCCGGCATTGAAAATTATGAAGGCAAAAGCGTCTTTTATGCAGTGCGCCGCGTGGAGGCTTTCCGCGATCAGGATGTGGTGATTGTTGGCGGCGGTGACAGTGCGCTTGACTGGGCGCTGAATCTGCAGCCGATCGTAAAAAGCATGACCGTTGTGCATCGCCGTCCGGAGTTTCGTGCAGCGCCTGATAGTGTGAAGAAGATGTTCGAACTGGTTGATGCCGGCAAGATCCGCTTCGAAGTAGGGCAGGTTGCGGCTCTGGAAGGTGAGAATGGTGATCTTACCGCCGTGAAGATCAAGGGGGCGGAAGGTGAAACTTTGCTGCCCGCCACGCGTATGCTGCCATTTTTCGGACTTACCATGAAGCTGGGGCCGATTGCCGATTGGGGGCTGAACCTGCATGAAAATCTTATCACGGTTGATACTGAAAAATTTGAGACATCTGAACCCGGCATTTTTGCAATCGGTGATATCAACTGGTATCCGGGCAAGCTGAAGCTTATTCTTTCCGGTTTCCATGAGGCTGCATTGATGACACAGGCTGCAAAGCGCATTGTAAGCCCGGGGGAACGTGTTGTGTTTCAATACACAACATCTTCCACCAGCCTGCAGAAAAAGCTGGGCGTTAACGCATAAAACGGCGTTGATTTTACAGGGTGCGGTTTATTCTCTTGCCTGTGCGGCAGTGAGGGTGGCCGCATCATATTTTGCGCTAAAGCTTTTTCAGTTTCAAAAGCCTGTAGCCAGAAGGGATACGAAAACAAAAGACACGATGAAAAGTTTCCTTTTCACCGTGTCTTCCGAACGTGGCGCTGTCTTATTAGTTTTTCGAGGACTGGAGGTCAGAATAACTATTCAACAGCCACGTTTTTAAGGAGATCGGTTTGGGGGATAATCTCCTTAATTTATGAATTAGAAAGAGCGCTGGAAGCGTACCACACCGGCAACGGCATCTTTCTCGCCGCTGATAATGCGTGCCGGATGGTCTTTTTTCCAGGTCGTGTAGTTAAATTCAGGCGTAATTGTAAATCCGGGAACCAGCTCATAAGCCACATTGGCGGCGATTGCGGTTTTGCCCCAATCTTCATAAGCTGCCTGCAGGTTAAATGTGGCGCTATCGGTTGCTTTCAGTTTTGCACCGCCCCAGACAGCCCATCTGCCGCCCCAGCTGCCATACATGCCTTCATTTTCTTCATAGGAAGCATAGCCGCCCTGTACCCACACCGATAAAGCATCGGTCATATTGATATCAAGACGCACTTTGGCTGCCCACTCTCTCAGGTTGGAATCATAGGCTGCGGAACCGGCAATGCCACCCCATCCCTGTTCAAATTTAAGCCCTGCAACAATATGCGGCATATAGCTGTTTATACGATTATCAATATCGCGCCACATCCATCTGCGGGCTGCCTCATTATAATAATTGCTTTGCCCTCTGTCGCCGCCTTGTTCGAGAGACAGGATGGCAGAAAAACCGCTGCTTGCAGCAAAAGTATAGCTGATAAGATTTGTGCGGTAAAAGCCGGCGGAAACCACATCATCATTGATGACATCGCCCAGATAGCCGGTAAAAGTGTGAAATGCAGATTCATCAAGCCCGATGCGCAAGCCGCCAAGCTGCATATAGGCAAAATTCAATGTATGGGCAGCCTGCACGCCATTAGAAAAATTAAAACGGTTTTCAGTAAAGGTTTTGAGTGTGCCGAGTTCCGTTTCTGAAGCGGTATAGGTGCGCAGGGTAAAACGGGCGAGCTTATCCCAGGTTTTTCTGAATTCGCCGTCATCATCTGTAAAGCCCAGTCTTTCACCCGTATAGGGATCATCGCCGATTGCAATTTGATAGCGAACATAACCACCAATGCGCAAACAGGTCTCCGTGCCCGGAATATAATAATAACCGGCTCCATAGGCATCGCAAACACGGACATATTCAACAGCTTCCGGCTCCGGCATAATAACCGTATCAGCCGCATAGGAGCATGTCGTTGCAGCGAGTATTATAGCGCAGCTATGAAAAATGCCTTTAATGGTCATGATTGTTCTTTCGCTTTGGCTACCTTGCAGCAAAATATTGCCAGCAAGACAGATCGCGTTAAAATTGGTTAATAAAAATAATTTTTGATATTTATAATATTGATATTATTATATTTTTATCATCATCTGGCTTATGTTTTATAATATTGCCGGTATTTTAAATTTATACTGTTGAATCTTTCAGGTTCTTTTACTTTTTGTTTATTTTTAATGTACGGTTTTAAAAAATATAAAAAAATCCCCGTATATGATTATACGGGGCTTAAAAATTATCAGGATTTTTTCTGCTGTTGTTGCCAGCGTTTTTCAAGGTTGAGCGTGAGCAGCCGTTCAAAGCGCTTTTCAAAATTAATCGTTTCCACGCGGTCAAAACGTTGTTGTTCTCTGTCATGGCTGGCAAAGATATCGCTGGTTATTTTATCGACATTGGCGCGTAATGCGGTGCAATTGCGCTCATAGCGCATATTGCGGATCTGCCGCTCCAGCTCAGAGGCATGGGCGCGGGCAATAACAATATGGCTTTCCTCATGACGGCGGATATCTTTAACAAGTGTTTCCCAGACAAGAATTGTATCTGCCGATGCGTGGCGGCGGTTTCTCCAGCTTGGAAGGTTGATGGTGGCGCGCACATGTGCGCGCACATCGGAAATACGGCAATATTTGCCATCGGATTTGTATTTAACGCTGGCGCTGAAAGCAATTCTTGCCGAGCCTGGGTGGCTCTCGCCGCTGTTTTCAAGTTTTGGGCCGTTTTGTGCCAGTGACTTATCAAGTTGTTCTGCAGTTTTGCCATAGACAGGAAAATAGCGGTAGCTGCGGGAAACAGAGGCGGCATTCGCCCCGCTGACAGATAACAGAAACAGGCCGGCGAGGGTGAGGCTGAATATTCTACCGGGCATTTGCTGTTCCTTTACTGGCATTTTTGTCAAGCAATTAAATATGATCTGCCATATAGGGTTGTAATGCAAAATACGGCAGAAATGTCCTGGCGGTGCTGATTTGCACAAAATCATTTAATCAGGGGTGTTTCCCGTTTTGAGTGAAATGTGAAAATGCTGTTCATATCAATGTGCAAGTTGTTATCCAAACCGCTTCACAGTTTTCATATTGGGCTATAACAGTCTTTGAAATGTGTAAAGAATAGGTAGCCTTTCTATAAAAGAATATGGTTTTGAAAAGTTACTTATAAATATGATTAAGAGAAACCGCATGACGAGACAATGGCAGCTTGCACATGGAAGAAAGCTGGAAATTGGCGCAAAGGCGCTGATTATGGGGATTTTGAATATTACACCGGATTCTTTTTCTGATGGCGGTGCATATCTGGCATTGGATAAGGCGGTGGCTTCTGCCCGTAATATGCTGGCTGATGGTGCGGTGATTATTGATGTTGGCGGAGAGTCAACCCGCCCCGATGCCGTGCCGGTGAGTGCTGCCGAGGAGCAGGATCGCGTTCTGCCGGTGATTGAGGCACTGGCAAAAGAAACGGGCTGTCTGATCTCGATCGATACTTACCGTGCGCAGACTGCAGCACTGGCGGTTGCGACCGGTGCCCATATTGTCAATGATGTGTGGGGTTTGCAGCGTGAACCTGATATTGCTGATCTGGCGGCTTCAAGCGGTGCCGGATTGGTGATCATGCATACTGGGCGCGAGCGCGATATTTTGCCCGATGTGATTGAGGATCAATATGCGTTTTTGCAGCATTCCCTGAAGATTGCCCGCAATGCCGGTGTAAAACAGGAACAGATTGTGCTTGATCCGGGGTTTGGCTTTGCCAAAAATACTGACGATAATCTGCAATTAATGGCGCGTTTTGGCGAGTTGAAAAAAATGGGGCTGCCATGGTTGGCCGGCACATCACGCAAACGCTTTACCGGTGCGGTGTCAGGACGGGAGAATGCAGCAGAACGTGATGCGGCAACCGCGGCCACCAGTGTTATCCTGCGCTTGAAAGGGGCAGATATATTCAGGGTGCATAATGTTGCGCTTAACCGTGATGCCTTGCTGATGGCAGATGCTGTAATGGCGCAATCAGCATAAAGGATACAGTCACATGCTCTGTTTAGCGGGTGATTGTTGCGCCGCGGATTTTTAACGCGAGGCTGTTGACAGCGGCCTTTGGCTGTTTGCAAATACTATAAAGATGGAAAATATTGTGATTTTCTGTTGAATCTTTTCCGGCTACGGAAGAAATGAGGGCTTTTGTACACGATCCGTATGAAAAACTGCGCATTTTTTGCGCATCACGGTGTTTTTGAAGAGGAAACAAAGCTCGGTCAGCGCTTCTATGTAGATGCGGTGCTGACTGTTGAGCCGGGAAATTCTCTTGAAAATGACGATATTGATGGCACCGTGCATTACGGTATTGTTTTTTCCGTGATTGAAAAAATCATTACCGGCACGCGCCGTTATTTGATTGAGGCGCTGGCACAGGATGTGGCAAGGGCGCTATGCGCTGAATTTCCGCAAATTTACAGGGCGGAAATTACTGTGCGCAAGCCGAATGCGCCGGTGGCCGGTGTTTTGGATTATGTTGAAGTAACAGTTGCGTGGCCTGATCGATGAAGGCGGCAGAGGTTCGTAAAGCCTGGCTGTGCCTTGGCGGCAATGTGGGCAATGTGGTGCAAACCATGGCGCAGTCACTGCAATTGCTGGATGAGCGGCAGGATATACGGGTGATTGCGGTATCGCCGGTTTTCAGAACGCCGCCCTGGGGCAAGACTGATCAGGATTGGTTTTATAATGCCTGTGCGGAAATCTCGACGCTGCTCACCCCGCCAGACTTGCTGGAAGTGACACAGAAAATCGAAAAACGCCTGCAGCGTGTGCGCAGTGAACGCTGGGGGCCGCGCACGATTGATATTGATATGCTGGCTTATGAGAAAGTTTTGGCGCTGGATACGCCCGAGCTGATTTTGCCGCATCCGCGCATTGAGGAGCGCGCCTTTGTGCTGGTGCCGCTGGCAACCATTGCACCGCAACTGAATATTCGCGGACAAACTGTTGCCAATCTGCTGGAAAAGACTGATCATACAGGCATTCAGCAATTGAGCTATGGCCATCGCTGGTGGCAGGCGCGCAGTTTCTAGAGCATTTTCAGCAAAATTTGCAAAGAGCTTTTTGCGGCAGGATAATGCGTTAAGCAGAAATTGAAGCAATCTGAAAATTGCGGATTTCTCCTTGCAGGCACATTATGCGGTTGCCGGCAGCCGGTTGTTGCGGGCAGGCTGCGCAGGACACCATCAGTTGCGGGCAATATTGCTGAGCGCGCCGCCATCCACACGCTTCAGATTCATGCCAACAACCGGCACCATTGTATCTTCCACCTTAACCGATACGGTTACATTCATGGTGTTTTGATCCATAACACGGGCAAGCATGGCGCCATTGAGCTGTTTGCGGCTTAAGGCAAAAACAACACGGTTGCCGCTTACCGAACCGGAGGTAACATTGAGGCCTTTGCCTTCGGCGCCATCATTGAATGTGCCGCTATAGCTTTTGCCGGTGCGAACAACCGTTGCCTTCATCGGTTGTGAAAACACGCCGACACGGCAGGTGCCGTCAAGCGTCATGCCAACGGCTGCATCAGGTGTTGATCCGGACAGGTTGCAGACAAATTTTGTACCTTTATATTTGCCGGCTACCACTTCACCCGGGCCACTCCACTGGCCTTCAACATTACGGAAGAAGAGTTCGTCCTTATCTGCTGCCAATGCAGAAATTGCGCCGGCTACAGGAGCAAGCAGAAATAAGCAAGCGGCGGTGGCAGATTTGATCATGGCGAACCTGAATTTGCAAAAGTGACAGGATAAATTGAATAATGGCACTAATCATCTCACGCCATTTTGCTGAGCAAGAATCCTGTCAACAAAATATGAGGATGAGCCTTTATATTCGGATTGAATGGTTAATAGCAAGTTTCCAAATTGTGTGACATCACGCATTAATTGCAGGAACTGTCAATATATTCAGTTTTATCGAGCATTCTAATAAGCCGGATATTACAACAGCTTCTGCACCTGTTCAGGCGGCATATTTTTTATATGTCATTCTTTACGCTCCGGTTTTGGTATTGTTCAGCCGGATTTTTTCTGTGTTGTCGCCTTGGCGATATCACTGACAAAATCACCGATATTCGGACGCTTTTCAGCATCAAATGGCAAGGGGCGCACTATATCCATGGCAGAAATGCCGATGCGGGCGGTCATCATGCCATTGATCACACCTTCACCAAGTTTGGCAGAAAGGCGCGAGGCCAGCCCCTGACCGAGTATTTGCTGCACCACACTGTCGCCCATGGCCAATGTGCCGGTAACCGCAAGATGGGCAATAACACTGCGGGCAAGCCGTAAAAAGCCAAAAGAACCGGGGCGGCAGCCATAAAGCTCTGACAGGCGGCGGATAAGCCGCGATGATTCAAAAACCACATAGGCAATATCAACCAATGCACGCGGGCTGACAGCTGTAACTATGGAAACCCGCTTGGCGGCATTGAGTATCAACAACCGCGCCTCACGATCCAGCGGGCGGAGAATTTCCCGCTCGGTGATGCGGATGAGATCGCAACCGTCAATCACATCATCATGCAGGGATTGTACTATTGTACGGCCGCGGGCTGTTTGGGGCAGGGCGGCGGTAATTTCCAGCAATTTTCCGGTCACTTTGCGCGCTTTGTTAATATCATTGCGCTCTGCGGCTGCGGCGGCAGCAAGGCGCAGTTCCTGCACTGCGGAAAGGCGGCGCAAGGCAAGCGCCTCACGCAGCAGCAGCGCAATGAGTGAAACAACAGCTATAACGGCCACAATCAGTGTCAGCCAGCCAAGCCAACCGGCGCGGCTGAACATGGCGCGGATGAGAACATCCGTCCAGATGCCGATGGCAAAGCTGACAAGAAGCCCAAAGGCTGCAAAAAATATGCTGCGTAATGTGAGGCGATGCTTGATCAGGCCGGCAGGCGGTGGGTTCAGTTGCGCGGCTGCATCGGCTGACTCCTGTTCAAAAACATCTGCGGTTTCTGCCGTGACCACAGATAAATCACGGATAGCCGCAGGTTTGCGCAAGGGCGCCGGTGCGGTGCTGTGTGCCGGCTGTTTGATGGTAAAACTTGCCGGCTTGCGTGGTTTTTCGCCGTCTGCTTCCGGTTTTTCTGTCATAACCTGCTCCTCAGGCCAGCATGTCGCCAAACAGGAACTGCATGGCGCGATCAAGGCGGATATGCGGCAATGTTAAATGTATCGTATCAAGATCGGCCTTGATTTGCGGCGGCCTGAAACGCACAAAGCGGATTGGCGCCTGATGCGCCCGATCTTGCGGCGCCAGATCTGGCTGGTTGAAAATATCCTGAATATTATGCGGCAAATCGCCGGGGAAAATAGCGGTTTCAGTTTTACCGTCAAATATTTCTCCGTCGATAACTTCACCTTTCAGCGGGGTGCCGACAATGACCGGCAAAATATCGCCGTTTTGTGAAACCGTTGCTTCTTTTGTGGCGCGCACAGCGGCCATGGCCAGCACATCAATTTCGGCGCCTGATATATCAGCATTGCGTGCGGCATCATCAACAAGTTTACGCACAATTGCTTCAAGGCGGTTGTGGCTTTCATGATGAAGATGGTCGGCCTTGGTGGCGGCAATCAATATGCGGCTGATGCGTTTTTGCACAAGCCCTGTGAGGAGGCCGGGGCGTCCGGCGCGAAAACAGGCGAGAATTTCCGTCAGCGCGCGTTCCAGATCGCGCACTGCGGTGCCACCGGCATTGATTGCCTGCATGGCGTCCACCAACACAATCTGCCGGTCAAGACGGGCAATATGCTCACGGAAAAACGGTTTGACGACATGGGTTTTGTACGATTCATAGCGCCGCTCCATCATAGCGGCGAGCGAGCCGTTTCTGAAACTGCCCTGTGGCAGATCAGGCAAGGGGGCAAAGGTGAGGGCGGGAGAGCCTTCCAGATCGCCCGGCATGAGAAAGCGCCCCGGCGGCAGGGTGGATAGGGCCTGCTCATCGGATTTGCCGGCACGCAGATAATCAGTAAAACTGCGCGCCAGCTTTTGTGCGGTCATTTCATCGGCAGGGGCATTGGCATCAACAGATGCTGACTGGCGCAACCACTCGCCGGCAAAGCTGTGATGTGCTGATTCATTGGCTAATATGAAAGAATCGCGGGAGAATTTAGCATAATTTTTGCCAAGCAAAGGCAGATCAAGCAGCCATTCTCCGGGATAATCAACAATATCTATGGATAATTTGCCGGAAGAAAAAATGCGTCCCCATGAGGAGGCGGATTGATATTCAATAGTCAGGCGCAATTCAGAAATCGCACGGGTGGAATCCGGCCAGAGGCGGTCATGAACCAATGCTGCCAGGTGGTCTTCATATTGAAAGCGCGGCACGGCATCATCAGGTTGCGGCTGCAGATAGGCGCGGGCAATGCGGCCGGATGCATAGGCATCAAATAGCGGCAGCCGGCCGCCCTGTGTCAGATTATGCACCAGTGAAGTGATGAACACAGTTTTGCCCGCGCGTGACAGGCCGGTGACACCAAGCCGTAAGGACGGGGAAATAAGATTGCTGCCGCGCTCTGTCAGCGTATCAAAAGCGATTTTGGCTTCATCCGTCAGTGTGGTCAGTCTGGCCAAAAATGCCCCCTGTCATTACGATTACTGTGTATACCGAAAAATGTAATAGTTTTCGGATAAATACGCGCAAAACAAAAGAAAAGAACATTTCCTGTCTTCAGGATTAAGCCGGAAATATCCTGATAGCTGATAATCAGATCATATATATTTTGTTTACGGTTTCAAACAAGACCAGACAATTGGAGCCGGCGGGCAGATTGTGAAGAACTACAGAAATTTCAAACAGGGAGTGGAAAATAAAGAGCGGTAAGTTGCGCTGTTTGCGAGCTGAAGATTGAATAATTATGCATTGTTTCAAGCACAGCAAGCCCCGCGGTAGGAAAGCCGTAACTCATTTGCTCTTCATAGTTTTTATGCCCGCGGGCGAACAGAAATATAAAATTTTCAATGCCCGGATTGTGCCCGACCAGCAATGCACAACGGGCGGTTTCCGGTATTTCCTTGTGGATTTTTTCCAGATATCCTGCCGCATCCGCCCTGTAAAGCGAGGGGCATTCATCTATATCCGGCAGCGTATCTGCGATATTATTAAGAGCTGCCTGAAAAATCTCTGCCGTTTGCATTGCTCTTGCCGCGGGCGAGGAGAGTATGAAATCCGGCTGCAATCCGGCCTGCAGCATATGCTGCGCCTGCCATATAGCCTCTGCCTCACCGCTTTGGCTTAAAATACGGTCGAAATCTTTGCCGTTTCTGTCCGGTAATACGGCATGGGCATGGCGAAGGAGCAAAATTGTGCGCATGGCTTTTGTTTGACAGTTTTTTAAATAAAAAGATAGCCCTGTTGCGGTTTCGGGCGGGATTTTTATTTGATATTCTTGAAGAGAGGTGCAGCTATTATAGCCATTCCGGAATGCTGTATCATTGCTCATATGCAGCATTTGAATATGGCTGTGATAGCCGAAAAATCAGAGAGCGTTCAGGAAATCTAAAACCGGTATTGAGTGCAAATTACCGGCGATTGAATGTAGCTTTTAGGGTGCATGAGTATTTTGCATAAACCTATAGAAAAAGCACATTTTCATAAAGTGTTAAAATTTAAAGGGAGATTTTTATACATAGGTAATTGATGATATTGTTTTAAAGTAATAATTAAATACTTTGTTTTTTATGTTTTGCTGCGATTGGAAAAACACAGAATTGCGTTTTTTATAACTTGCGTTATTGACTGTCATTTTTTTCAGGAATCACAAAAATACTTGATATTGTGTTTTTTATGGTTGTATCGCGCAAATTATAGACCTATAAGGCGCCACGTCTCCTAGGTGTGGGGTGATTCAAGATGAGTGAATTAATCGACCTTAACTACAAACCCACGGAAGACGAGCCGTTTATGAATGAACGGCAGAAGTCATATTTCCGTGCCAAGCTGATTGCTTGGAAGAATGACATTTTGCGGGAAGCACGCGAAACGCTGGAAGCCTTGCAGCGTGAAAATGCTAACCATCCTGATCTGGCTGACAGGGCCTCATCAGAAACAGACCGGTCTATTGAGCTTCGCGCACGCGACCGGCAACGTAAACTGATTGCCAAAATTGATGCTGCTTTATTGCGTATTGATGAGGGAACATATGGTTTTTGTGAAGAGACCGGTGATCCTATCAATTTGAAGCGTCTGGATGCTCGTCCGATCGCGACTTTATCAATTGAGGCGCAGGAGCGTCATGAGCGCCGTGAGAAAGTTTATCGCGACGAGTAAAAGTGATTTCTCTCGAAGAGAAAACTATACAGAGATTAAAAAACGCAGTGTTGGAGGACGCTGCGTTTTTTTATGTGCCATTTATTGTAACGCTGCCGCCTGTGCAAAACAGTATTGTTTTGGGTGGAATATTTACGAAAAAAGATGAAAAAGTTTTGCAGCATCATGGGCTGCAATTGAAAGACGACACAAAATTGTGAGGCAATATGGCCTCATGCGGCACTATGAGCGTGGTATGAATGTCGGTCTTTGATTGACTGTGCGGCGTATTTTTGTCAAATCAGCGGAAATGATTTTCACTGCCCGCAGGCTGATGCCGCGCCGGAGTTGTGTCAGTTACATAATCGTGCAGGGTTTTTTGCATATTTGCAGTTATAAACAATGCAGTTTAAATTCAAGATTAAGACGTGCCTCAGCGCACACAGGAAAGGTTTGGGGCTATGACAGCCGATTTCCGCGAGCTTCGTGTTAATATGGTTGATACGCAGATCCGCACAACGGATGTAACGGATCTTGCGGTTCTGGATGCTTTTCTGGCGGTTCCGCGTGAGGAATTTGTGCCGGCGAGCCGCCGCGAACTGGCTTATATTGATGAAGATCAGTTGTTGACCCAAACGGCCGAAGGCGCGCGTTATATGATGGAGCCATCACCGGCTGCACGCCTTGTGCAACTGGCGCTTGTAAAAAAACAGGATGTGGTTCTGCATGTTGGTTGCGGTACGGGCTATTTGTCGGCGGTTCTGTCACAGCTTGCAAGCTCGGTGATTGCATTGGAAAGCGATGCGGAGCTGAATGCTCAGGCTTCTGAAAAGCTGCAAAATCTTGGCTATGACAATGTTGTCGTTGTCAGCGGTGATTTGGCCGCCGGTTATCCGAAAGAAGCGCCTTATGATGTTATCCTGCTTGAGGGGGCTGTTGATTTTGTTCCGCAGGCCTTGCAGGAACAGCTTAAAGATGGCGGCCGCCTGGTGGCCGTTGAAGGGCAGGGCAATATTGGTGTTGCACATATTTATGTGAAAGAAGACGGCATTATTTCGCGCCGCGGTGTTTTCAATGCTGCGGTTAAGCCGCTGCCCGGGTTCCGCCGTAAGGCTGAATTTGTATTTTGATTGATTTTATTTGATAAAAGGCCTGCAACGGATATGCTGTTGCAGGCTTTTTGTTTATTATTGATATTTGTACTTAAAATATCTGTCTAACCTGATATTGTTGCCAACAGGAATAATGGCATTTTAAAATTGCGGCCGTAAAAGGTTACAAACAAGGTGGATGTAAAACTGCTATTTCCGCAACAATAACAATTTGTTTATTCCTAAAAGTCTCTTGCGGGTGGAAAATTTGGTATTTACCGGTTATTAGCAAAAACCCAAAGCACCTGAGAATTTTCGATTCGAATTATATGGGGTAAACCGTGGTCAATTTTCGCAAACAGATGTTAGCTGTTGCACTTTTAGCGAGCACGGTACTCGCACCGGCACCGGTTCTTGCGGAAACGCTGTTTGGAGCCATGCAGAAAGCGTATCACAACAACGCTTCTCTCAATTCATCACGCGCCGGTTTGCGCGCAACCGATGAAGATGTGGCCATTGCCAAATCCGGATACCGCCCGAATATTAACGGTACCTATAAATATGGCCGCAGCCGTGATGGGCTGAGAGATCTGTATTCAACCAGCGGCGAGGTTGGTATTCAGCTGAACCAGAGCCTGTTTGATGGTTTTCAAACAAAAAACAATGTAGCAGCCGCTGAAAGCAGGGTATTTGCCCAGCGGGAAAATCTGCGTAATGATGAACAAAACCGGCTTTTTGATGCCGTTTCAGCCTATATGGATGTTTATCAGAATCGTGAGATTGCTGCCCTGCGCCGCAAAAACCTTGCCGCACTGAATGAGCAGGTGCGTGCTGCCAAAGCGCGGCTTGATGTGGGTGAGGGCACCCGCACCGATGTGGCGCAGGCCGATGCGCGGCGCTCTGCAGCTATTGCCCAGCTTAATGCAGCCCTTGCCAATGTTAAATCGGCTGAAGCTGTTTATCAGCAGGTTATCGGTTCTGCGCCGGATAAATTGCAGGCAGCCAGGCCTGCGGGCAAATCCTTGCCAAAATCCATTGCTCAGGCTTATGCAATTGCCGAGAATACACATCCCGGAATCAAGGCCACTCAATATGCCATGGATGCGGCCGGACATAATGTGCAGGCCAAGCAGGGGGCTTTGTTGCCTCAGGTAAGCGCAGTCGCTTCTGCATCGCATTCCACAGTTTATTCAGGCCTGCCAATGGCTGGCAATGGTAATTCCGCATCTATCGGCCTTAATGTTACGGTGCCGATTTATTCCGGCGGGCGCAATTCCGCAACCGTGCGCAAATCCAAGGAAGAGCTGGGCAAGGCACGTATTGAGGTGGATGTTATTCGCGATAAGGTGCGGGCTGCTGTTGGTTCATCCTGGTCTCAGCTTGAGGCAGCCAGGGCTTCGGTTGTTGCCTATCGGGATGGCATCTCCGCTGCGCGTTTGGCGCTGGATGGTGTGATTGAAGAGCGCAATGTCGGCCAGCGCACCACGCTGGATGTGCTTAATGCACAAAACGATCTTATCAATGCGCAGATTTTGCTGGTTGAGGCAGAGCGCGATGTGGTTGTGGCAAGCTATGCTGTGCTCAATGCAGTTGGTCGCCTGACTGCCAAGCAAATCGGTCTGCAGGTGGCTGAATATAAACCTGAACAGCATTATGATGCTGTGAAAGATAAATGGATTGGCCTGCGCACACCGGATGGCCGCTGAAATTTATGAAAGCCTGCATTCAGGCAGCATGGTTTTTATTTTGTCCTGATCTTTGTAAAAGCGGCCTCTTTCAGAGGCCGCTTTTTTATTGATTGCGGTTTTAAAGGAAAATTGTGAGCGGCTGCTCTGAACGCTCAGAGCTGTAAATTTTAGTAAAAAATACAGGCTTCACAGCAAGTTGAGGTCTTATCTGTTCAAGAAAAGGATATTGTTATTTCAATAATTTCACAAAACGGGAGAATAAAAATGAGCGCAACAGATGAGGCGGTAAAAGGTGCCTGCCATTGCGGCACTGTGCAATTTCGCGTCAAATTAACAGATGGATTAAAAACAGCGCGGCGTTGCACCTGTTCTTATTGCCGGATGCGCGGTGCCATTGCTGTTTCTGCGCAGATTGGGGGTCTGGAAATTACCAGCGGGGAGGAAGCACTAACGCTTTATCAGTTCAATACCAAAACAGCCAAACATTATTTCTGCTCGGTTTGCGGAATTTATACACATCATCAGCGCCGTTCCAACCCGCAGCAATATGGCATTAATGCTGCTTGCCTTGAGGGTGTCAGCCCGTTTGATTTTGATGAAGTGATTGTAACAGATGGCATCAACCATCCTGCTGATGATAAAGCCGCTAACAGGCCGCCCTATATTGGCGTGTTGAAATATATTCGCTGCGTTTGATTTTGCGGATTAACCGCCACAATAAAAGCCTGAAGGCAAAAAAATTATTCTGTTCAAATGCAATCCGGCTTTTTAAAAATCAGCCTTTGCGCTTGAGCAGGATAAAAATAACGCAACCGGCAAGACCAAAAGCCATAACCGCCTGAATAAGAAATACCCATTGCAGCATATTCATAATGTCACCCTTGTTGCAGCCGGCATATTGATATGGCTTGCGCCGGATTTCTAACGATTGCCTGCGGGCACCGGTTTTGCCACGCTATCAGGCTGATCCGGTCAGCTTTTTAAAAATGCTTTAGCATTGATTGGTATGATTGTCAGTATTCCAAGGCCATATTCTGCTCGTTTGAGCATTATCAGACATTATAAAAAGGCGAATACTTCTTGATGCGGTTTTATACGGGGCGTGTAAAGCACCTAAACAGATGGCATGTTCCGGACGCTTGCGGGCACTGAGTGCATATTCTCAAAGTTGTATCCGGAACTTAATAATATTAAGCCAGATGATCGTTTCTTAAAAGCACAAAAAACAGAATCTGAAAGAAAATCGCGAGATAAATTTGTGGTATTCGACTCGCGATTTTTATTTTTGAAAATCAAATAAAATTTAATATAGATGTTCTTTAAAAATATATTTTTCCATGAAGTTAATATTAAAACAATAATTTAAATATTACTCGTTGTCGTTTCCGCTATTGTTGCCACTATTATTACTACCGGTGTTATTACCATTATTATAGCTATTTCTGACACTTGACGTTATGTTGTTATAACGATTACCCCGCAAACCTATAGCGAGCGGAATGCCGGTACTTACCCCACCGATCAAAGCAGTTGTAGCCGCATTGATAATGCTGCCCTCTGCAGCGGAATATTCAGATATTAGTTTGCTATTTTTTCTGGAATAAAGACGAAAGGTTTTAATATTTGTAATTGTCGGGGAGGTTCCGTTTCCGTTGGAGGCCACAGATATGACATCCTGGTAAACAGATCCGTTATTTAACGTATATGGCGGAAGAACTTTAGTTTCAGAGTGAGCACATCCATATAATAATAAACATGTATATAAGAGTAAATTTTTAATGAGATTAAAACCATTTCTATAAAACGCCTCATATTTAAAATATAAGGCGTTTATATTTGCTGAAAAATAATTATTTGTTATAAAATTATTTAGCTATGTTGATTGTTATTGCCACCGGTATTATTTGTTCCGCTATTATCGCCACTATTATTACTACCGTTATTATTTCCGTTATTACCTGAATTCCCGCCATTGTCGGCCAGAATAAGATTATGTGTGCTCTGTTGAATTGCAGTATTTTTCAATGCGGAATAAGATGTTTGGGCATTTGCGTTGGCAGCATATGGCACTGCTACGAACGCGAGTGAAAAAATAGCCGCTTTAAAATAAGTGTTCATCGTATCACCTCAATTTATTATATAAATGATTACATTGATTAATATATTAGGTAATTCTAAATAATGCTACCCTAATAAATTGGTGCGATAAAACTATTCTGATAAGCGCAATATCTCGCATCCGGTTTTGGAGCAGCCTTAATTAAGATTGATCGTGTTTCAGGTATATAGCATATATATTGAGATTCTAGGCGCAGCGGAACGTCATGGTTAGGTGGAGAGAATTTTGGGTTCTGCATCTCAGCAAAATTGGACAGGCACTGATTGAGAAGAAAGTGATCATCCCGATATTGTTCTTACCTGATATCATTCTTACCCGATATCATTTTTGTAAGCTTTTGCTAAAGCGTTTTGGCTATAGCGGTTTAGCCGTAAGAAACGGCTTGATTGCCGGTTATTTGAGGTCTGTAAATAAAAAATCACTGCCTTCAAATCAATAAAGGCAGTGAATAACATGGAATTCAAACCACAAATTATTTTATGCGTATGCGGTTTCGGCCGTTTGGTTGGAATTAAGACACTCTGATGGTTTGTTTTATCTTTGTTTTATCTTATAGCAAACAGGATAAACCAGCCCGTGTTTCAGATTACTCTAATGGAGCGCTTATTCCGACAGCCATTCTTTGATGCGATCGGGATTATCGGCAATATATTTTTCAACAGCCTTATCATAGGACGTTTCCTGTGCCTCAAACATTGCCTTTTCAAGGTCATCAAGCGGAATATTCATCTTTTCCAGCAGGGAGGCAACTTTTGGATTGTCCTCTTTAAAACCTTTGCGGGCAAGGGCATTAACATGTTCTGCAGCGCCTAATGCGCCTTCAGGATCTTCCAGATAGCGCAGTTTATATTTGCCAAACATCCAGTGCGGGCTCCAGGCCGTTGCAACAAACCAGCCATCAGAACGGGTGGCGCGGTCAACAGTTGTGAGCATTGCCGCCTCACTGGAAATCTGTAATTTATAATTAAGCCCGTATTTCTTGATTGCTTCTTCCGAAAGGCGGGTAAGACCTGCACCCGGATCAATGCCCTGAATTTGTCCTTTCAGCTTGTCATGAATATCGGCTTTTTTCAGATCTTCGATGGATTTAATATCGCTTTCCGGCACATAGGCAGGCACAACCCAGCCAAGTTTTGCGCCTTCATAAAGCGGCCCAAGATCTTCCACCTTGTCTTTGACGCGCTTGTAATAATCAGCATGTGTTTCCGGCAGCCAGGCCATCATCATGGCATCCAGATCACCACGGCTTACACCCTGATAAAGCGGCGCAACATCGGTTTGCACCAGTTCAACTTTTTGATCCAGATTATCCTGAATGAGTTTTGCGGCAAGTTTGGTAACAAATTCAGCGTCAGACCACGGAGCCCAACCCAGTTTAACCACTTTGGCATCTCCGGCAGCGAGTGCCGAAGTTGCTACAGTTCCTGCCAGCAAGGCCACCAGGCTTAGACGTGTCAGTTTCCCGAACATATCTTCTCCTCTCAGGTTAAAAGCATGTTCTCCCCAAACATTTGTTATTTGAGGCAAAATCATGCGTGGTAATAAAGCAGAGTGCATATATATGCGCTGCAAGCGCGTGCGCTCTTTACGGCTCTTTCTTAAACTTCCCGCTTATGCAGCGGTGATGCGCCTTGTGCGGCATCCGTCTGCGGGCGCTTTATCAAGCTGCGCAAACAGCGCAGCAAGCCCGGCCTCGATTTACCGAAACTTTGTGTGATACGATCCAGCACAACAGCCAGAATAACCACAGCCAGGCCGCCCTCAAATCCGGTGCCCACATCAAGGCGCTGAATGCCGGTGAGCACAGTATTGCCTAATCCGCCTGCACCAATCATGGATGCAATGACCACCATGGATAAGGACAGCATGATGGTTTGGTTGATGCCGGCCATAATGGATGGCATGGCATTGGGTAATTGCACCTTGAACAGCAATTGTTTGGCTGTACAACCAAAGGCAAGCCCCGCCTCAACAAATTCTTCATGCACCTGACGGATGCCAAGATTGGTTAAACGTACAACCGGCGGCATGGCAAAAATGACCGTTGCAATTGTGCCGGGCACCGCACCAAGACCAAAAAACATTGCCGCCGGAATGAGATAAACAAATGCAGGCATGGTTTGCATCAGGTCGAGGGCAGGGCGGATCAATGATGCAAGCGTTTCATTACGCGCCATGCCAATGCCAAGCGGAATGCCAATAATAATAGCAATAATAGTCGCTGCCAAAACCAGCGACAGGCTCTCCATCGTGCCTGACCACAGCCCCATATGATTGACAAGCGCAAGGGCAAGAGCAGTAAAGAGCGCAAATTTCCAGCCCACGCGCCACAGCGATAACAGGCTCAGAATAGTGATACCGGCAATTGCGGGTATGGCAAGCAAACCGTCCTGAATGCCATTGGTAATAAAGCCGATTATGGCGGCAATCATATCCAGCGCCGGTGTGAAGTGGTCGAGAATATAATTCACCACGATATCGGCGCCTTTACCGATACTGAAATTCATATCCATATTTATCCGTCCGTTTCAGCTCAACCGGCGCGGTCGAGCGTTTCCAGTAATGCCGACTTTGAAATTGCGCCGACATATCTGTGTTTTTCATCAACAACCGGAACCGGCCAGCGGCTTTCAGCAACGCGGCCAAGCACGTTGGAAAGCGGTTCGCTTGCTTCAATAGGCGTGATATCGCTTAAAAATGCTTCTCTGTAAGGGTGGGGCGATTTGTTCTTGACCTTGTCAACCAGACTGGCCTGACTGATCATGCCATGATAGGTACGGTCACGCCCGACAATAACGGCAATGTCGCGCCCTGTTGTTTCCATCTGCTCCAGTGCTGAAGCTGCAGCGACACCCTGACGGTCTATAATGGTCAGCAGGGTTTTGCGCGCCACATCTCCGGCGGAAAAAACATGTGAAACATCCACATTCTTAAAGAATGAACGCACATAATCATTCGCAGGACTGGAAACAATCTCGTCCGGAGTGCCAACCTGCACAACCTTGCCATGCTGCATAATGCAGATACGGTCACCAATGCGCATAGCCTCGTCAAGATCGTGGCTGACAAAAATAATGGTACGGCTGTTTTCAGCCTGCAGGCGGATAAGCTCATCCTGCATTTCCGTGCGAATAAGCGGATCAAGCGCGGAAAAAGCCTCGTCCATCAGCAGAATTGTCGGCTCATTTGCCAGCGCCCGGGCAAGGCCGACGCGCTGCTTCATGCCGCCAGAAAGCTGATCAGGCATACTATAGGCATATGGCTCAAGACCGACTGCGCCAAGGGCTTTCATTGCACGTTCATGGCGCTCAGATTCAGCCATGCCGGCCACCTCAAGGCCGAAGGCGGCATTCTTGAGAACATTGCGATTGGGCAATAAGGCAAAAGATTGGAAAACCATGCTCATATCACGGCGGCGCAGCTCAATCAGCTCGCGCTTTGACATTTGCGTAATATCGCGCCCATCAACGGCAATCGTGCCGGAAGTAGGCTCAATCAACCGGTTGAGCAGGCGAAGAAGTGTGGATTTACCGGAGCCCGACAACCCCATGATGACGAAAATCTCGCCATCCATAATTTCAAAGCTGGCACCATCAACACCAATTGTGCAGCCTGTATCTTTGTGAATCTCAGTTTTGCTTTTTCCGGAACGCAATTGATTCATTGCCCGATCCGGCTTGTCACCAAAGATCTTATAAACATCTTTTAAGGATAGTTTAGGCTTCTCTGATGTGCTCATACTCTCTTCAACTGTATAAACTGACATATAAAAATATTAACCCTGCCGGATATGGCAGACCTATTCTCCTTTTAATGTTTTAATACATTAAACAACATTATTTTACGTATCACTATACTTTAAGATTACGCAAAAAATTGCTGCTTAATTAAATTTGATTTCCGCTTTATATGATATTTTCGCAAAAAAGTCTACCCGCACAATTTTGCCGCCACACTGTGGCAGCAAAATTGCAGGGAAAACCGGTGGCGAACTTGTTAAAAATACGCGATAAATTTGCAGATATTTTATGCAAAAACAGTTGCGATTTCAGTGCGGTTACGCCCGTTTTGCTTAGCCTTGTAAAGCGCCTGATCCGCAGCCTCAATAAGATGATTATAATCAGGATGTCCGTTAAATACGGATACCCCGATGGATAAGGTAACCGACAGAACGGAGCCATCGGGCAGGGTGAGGGGCTGGCTTTCAATGCGTTTTCTTAAACGCTCTGCATTCTCAACCGCGCAAGGCTGATCTGCCTCAATCAGGATTATCAGAAACTCTTCACCGCCATAGCGAAACACAAAATCGCTTGAGCGGCTGCAGGAGAGAATAATTTCCGCAACCTGCTGCAAGATATGATCACCGCTGCTATGACCGTAACTGTCATTGATAATTTTAAAATTATCAATATCCAGCATCATCACACCCAGATTGATATTATTTTTAGTCGCCATTTTAACTTCTCTGGAAAGTATGGATGGCAAAAAGCGCCGGTTCAGCGTGCGTGTTAACGGGTCACGACCGGTTTCCAGCGCCACAGCACTTTGAAACAGCTCAGAGAGCAAGAACTTCATTTCATTGGTTTTGTTTTTTAATACCTCAATCAGCGTGCTGATATCACGGGCAGCCTGCTGGCACTGTCCGGCCATATCCGGCAATAATTCATTATCAATATATCGGACCGTTTCACGCAGGCTTTGCAGTGCCGGTGCCCCTTGAAAAATAATATCACCCTTATGATGCAGCCAGAGGCCAAAGTCAGAAGCGGCGAGGGTGGGCAGGATTGTATCGGGTTTGTTACTGTACAGGCTAAACAAGACCAACTGGCTCCATTCCATCAGCGCCGCGCGTTGGGTCTCACGCTCCAGAGACATATCCTGACTGAGCGCAAAAACACGATAAGCCTCATCCGTTTTAGCGTCGCTCTTGGTATTGCTGACAAAAGCCTGACTCATAAATTCAATGGCAATATCAATGATATTATTGACATAGGCTGAAAGCTGCTCAAAATCAGCGCGGTTTAAATTCTGGTTTTGTAACTGTTTGATAATTTCATTTTCCAGAATTCTTGCGCCCTGCATGACCAGATGGATGGGCACCTGAATGCGGGCATGCACAGCGCCGATTTTTCGTTGCTCGGCAACAAAATCCTCAACATTTGCCATGCGCTCAACAAATAACCGGTATAACCAGCCACGCATGGAATGACGCAGACGATCATGTACAATTTCCTGTGACAGGAAGGGCGTGGCTTCTGTATTCTGCAACAAACGGTCGTAGAAAATGCCAACCAGCCGCTCCTTGTTCCCATTAATCAGGGCGGCGAGTATCTTTGTCTGGCTTTCGGATAAATTTTGCCCCAGTTGAACCCATTCCAGTTCTGAAGGGCTGATTTCTGCATTAAAATTATGGAGTGTCTGGCCAGTTATAACCGGATTTAAAGTTGATTTTTTCATGCCCCGCACTCCGTTTAATGCATATTACAAAATTAACATATTAAGAAAATATGATTATTTCATAAATGTTTCTGTCGGCGCAATTTTTCAATGAAAATGGCATTGACCGGAGAGATCCTTTTACATAAAAATATGTAGACCGGTCTGTATATTTTGGACAAAGTCATGTCAAGAACCGTCGCCACATCACCAAAACCAAGCGCGCGGGAGCGTCTGCTCAATGCTGCCGGTGTTTTATTTTATAATAATGGTATTCACGCCACCGGCATTGATATGATTATTGCCAGGGCAGGCGTGGCTAAAATGAGCCTGTATAATAATTTTGCTTCCAAGGCTGAGCTTGTTGAGGCTTTTATTGAATACCGGCATCAGGAATGGCTGGGTCTGTATGCGGCGCGGCTGCAACAGGCACACACATCTCAGGAGCGGATTCTTGCGGTGTTTGATGCTTATATTGATCATGCAGATTATGCTTATGAGCGTGGTTTTCGCGGTTGCGGCCTGCTTAATACGGCGGCTGAATTAACCGCGGGGCAACAGGGCAGGGAGCTAATCCGCCAACATAAGCAAGAAATTGAAGATATTTTGCAGAAGCATCTGCATGAGTTTCGCACAGGTACAGGCAGCAAACTTACCGAAACGGTTATTGTTGAGGTAGCTGAGCATCTTGCCTTTCTCCTTGAAGGTGCAATCACCAAGGCAGGGCTTGAAGGCAATAGCCGGCGTGTTAAACGCGCAAAACGCCTTGCAAAAAATATGCTGGCGGCTTTATGAGCAATATTTCCGCCGTGCCAACCAAACATCACGGTTTGGGTATTGTTTGTGTGCTTATTGCTTCTTTTCTATGGGGAACAACCGGCACAGCGGCAACTTTTGCCCCTGAAGTAGGGCCGTTGGCTATTGGTGCGGCGGCAATGGGGCTGGGCGGGTTATTGCAGGCTTTTCTTGCCCTGCGGCAGATGAAATATCATGCCGCAACTTTACGCAAATACTGGCTTGTTACCGGTTTTGGTGCCGTTTGTGTGGCCATTTATCCGCTGGCTTTTTATTCTTCCATGTATCTGGCCGGCGTTACTGTGGGCACGGTTGTCACCATTGGTTCTGCGCCGCTTTTTTCCGCTTTAACAGAGCGGCTGGCAGATGGCAAAGCACTGAGCCGCCAATGGCTTATGGCCTGTATTCCGGGGTTGTGCGGCATTGTTTTGCTGGTTTTTTTTGGCGGCAGGCATCATAGCGAATTTGACAATGCTACATTCTGGGCGACATTCTGGGCATCATTCTGGCAGGAAGCGGCCGGTGTTCTTCTGGGGCTTGCAGGCGGGCTGACCTATGCGCTTTATGCCTGGGCTGCGCATCGCCTGATTACTAAAGGCATTGCTTCCAAGGCTGCTATGGGGGCAATTTTCGGGGCAGGCGGCCTTTTGCTCATGCCGGTTTTGATTATGACCGGCGGCGCATTGCTCAATTCATGGAACAATGCTGCCGTTGGCGCCTATATGGCGCTTGTGCCCATGTTCACCGGTTATCTGCTGTTCGGTTATGCACTGGCGCATATATCAGCCAGTACTGCCACCACAATAACACTGACAGAACCGGTTATCGCAGCCATGCTGGCTGTGTTGATTGTGGGGGAGGCGCTCTCACCACTTGGCTGGCTTGGTGCTGTGCTGGTGGTTTGCTGCCTCATCATTCTGTCAGCACCGCACAAGCCTGCCACAGACGCAAAAGCCAGATAAAAGGCAGATATGCAGCAAATAATGCACTAGCGTGACAAGCCAAACTGGATTTCTATATGATGAAAGGTTGAGCCCGCGCCGTTCCAACCATGGTAAATTTCACGGCTTTCACCGGAAAACTCATGCCGCGACATTTCAATTTCCTCAACAAGTGGTGCATAGCCTTGTGTAAAAAGTGTGCGCAATGAGCCATAATGATCACGCTTTGCCACAATAACTGGCTCCAGATGCAAAAGTTCCAGATCACCTTTATAATTATCCGTTTTTTCTATAGGGCAGCATATTTGCCAGTTAAACAGGCTCTTGCTGTTTTTGGGTAAATGATGTGCAATAAACAACCATGGCCCGGATTTCTGCAAATTATGACGGGCAATGTCACGCTCAATCACCGGCGCATATTCGGCGGCAGCGGCCTTAACCTGCGGTATTGCAAGCCTGCGTCTTATGGTTAAAACCCACATTTCCGGCGTTTCAATAATCTGCATGATTTGCTCCTTATAATTCCAAAGAGCTAAAACCGCTTTAGTTTACAGGCAACAGATTTGTAAGAATATTTTTCTTATTAGATAAATTAAATGGCTAATATGGGAAAAATATTGCTCTGAATTGAATGGCAAGGCCGCAAAATAAGCACCGTAAGCCATTCAGCTACGGAGCCGGCTTTCTTCGTGCGATCTTCGTGCGATTTGAAGAAAGCAGAAAGCAGTTTGAACAGGGCATGAGCTGCCAAATCTGTCGCATCTCTCATTAGCCCAAGTGTCGCATCTGTATATTGCTGTTATAAAATCAAATCACATAAGATAGATTATGGAACTAATTGATATAAAATACCAGCCGCAGAGCTTATATAACAAATCTTATTCGTGTTAAGCTCTGCGGTCTTGCATAATTTAACAGCTTTGCGGCTTATCAGAGCCGTGCGTTCTGGTTGCGGGATTTATGCCTTGCGCGCAATATAAAGATGACCGGCAACCGGTTTGCCTTGTTCGTTACGAACTGTGATATCCGTCACGCGCAACATTGTCATACCATGGCTTGCCAGCAAATTTTCAACATAGCTGCGCTGATGGGCAAAACGCTGATGTGGCCCCACAGTAAAATCACAGCCGGCAAAATCCTCATCATTCAGTGTTTCGCTGGAAAAAGCGAAAATGCCGTTGCGGTTGAGGTTAAGCGGAATTTTTGAAAAAAACGGTTCCAGATCACCCATATAAGGCAACACATCGGTGGCGATGATTATATCCCATGCCGGAGCATCGGTTTTATCCAGAAAATTCACTGCTTCAGCAACATAGAGCAGATGATAATCACCTTTCTCATCGGCAATGGCGATCATATTTTCAGCAAGATCAACACCGGTGCGGTGCTCGGTCATTTCAAACAGCGCATCCGCGCCAAGGCCGGTTCCGCATCCCAGATCAAGCATGCGGGCATAATGCGCATCAGGGTCAATTTCCTCCAGCTGATCAGCCAGTTGCAACGGCACATCATAGCCAAGCTGATCAACAAGGATCGTGTCAAACATTTCTGCATGCTGGTCAAACAGCGTTACCACATAGGCCACAGGCGCACCATGAACAGGCACCGCACCGCGCCCCATACTTGCCAAACGCACTGCCACGCCGCCGTGATCATCCGGATCAATTTCCAGCACTTTTTTATATGCCGAGGCAGCAGCATCAAAATCGCCGGATTTTTCAAGCCTCAATGCTTCATTATAGGCCTGTTCCAGTGCATCTTCATCAAATGGCGGCGTTGCGGGCATATTTTATGGTCTTTCGTTTTAAAATTACAGGCATAAATCAGGTTTTATGCCGTTTATAAGGCGCTTATAGAGGGATTTTCAGCAAAGTGATACAAAGATTTTGGCACATAAATGCCCCTGACAGGAGAGGGCAAGCCCCCTCACCTTGCCAGCTAAAGCCCCTGCTTTGTCACCTGTGCCTCTTTGCTCTGTGCCGCATAGCGGCGCGCCATAAATGCGCAGGCCATCAGCTGTATCTGATGAAAAATCATCAATGGCAGCACGATTGTTCCCACCATTGCAGCGGGAAAAATAACCGCCGCCATAGGTGCACCGCTGGCAAGGCTTTTTTTGGAGCCGCAAAAGATAATGGTGATCTGATCTTCCCTGCTAAAGCCAAGAACCTTGCTGATAAAACCTGTAAACCACAAAATAAAAGCCAAAAGCCCCACATTAATGGCAATCATCATTGTCAGATCATGGCCGGAAACTTTTGTCCAAAGCCCCTGTACCATAGCCTCACTGAAAGCGAGATAGACCACCATCACAATCGAACCGCGATCAACAAGCCCCAGCATTTTATTATTGCGGCGGATAAATCCACCAATCCATGGCTGCAAGATCTGACCAAGCACAAAAGGTGCAAGCAATTGCAACAGGATAGATTGCAAAGCATCCAGAGAAATTCCTGATCCGCCAGTTGTTGTAAACAACAGGCCGACCAAAAGCGGCGTTAAAAACATGCCAATAATATTGGAAGCAGAGGCAGATACGATTGCAGCAGGTACATTGCCTTTGGCAATTGAGGTAAAAGCAATGGAAGACTGCACAGTGGAAGGCAGCACACAAATAAACAGGATACCGGCATAAAAGGCAGAAGCTGACAGGCCGGGTATAACCCAGCCAAGCGTCAGACCAATCAGCGGAAACACTGCAAAAGTAATCATAATCACCACAAGATGCAGCTTCCAATGCACAATACCCTGCATAACGGCCTGCCGTGAAAGCCTTGCACCATGCAGAAAAAAGAGCAGGCCGATAGCAATTTTTGTTGCCAGACCAAACCAGTAGGCCGCCTGCCCCTGAACAGGCAAAACCGATGCAACAAGAATTGCCAGTATAAGTGTGGAGATAAATTTATCAGGCAGAAAACGCATAAACCCAATCGCTTCTCATTGCCGGATCTTTAAATTCCCGGTGCCTTAAGCAGCAAGAACCATGGTGAAATCCGCAAGACAGAGCAGAGTGCGGCTTGTCATTTATTTTCCCATCAAACCGCGTTTTCAATGTCTTTGCCAGCCCTGCCAGGCATCACACATATTCACGCATTATAGCCATCGGGGTTTTTGGACTGCCAGTTCCACATATCGGCACACATTTCCCGCAGGGTTTTCTGCGCACTCCAATCAAGCAGCTCTTTGGCATGGCTCGGATCGGCATAGCAGGCTGCCACATCGCCCGGACGGCGCGGCGCAATCTCATAAGTGATTTTGCGGTTGGAAACATGCTCAAAGGCTTTGATCACATCAAACACGCTATAGCCCTCGCCGGTACCGAGATTAACCGCCATACATTGCGGTTCTTCGAGTCTTGCCAAGGCTTTCAGGTGTCCTTCTGCAAGATCTGTCACATGAATATAATCGCGCACACCTGTGCCATCCGGTGTAGGGTAATCATTGCCCCAGATGCTCAGTTTTTCACGGCGGCCTGTGGCAACCTGCGCAATAATCGGCATCAGATTGTTGGGTATGCCTTTCGGATCTTCTCCGATCAGCCCGCTTTCATGTGCGCCGACAGGGTTGAAATAACGCAGAATGGCGATTTTCCATGTCGGGTCGCTCTGATAGAGATCGCGCAGCATTTCCTCAATCATCAGCTTGGTGCGGCCATAGGGATTTGTTGCTGAAAGCGGATGTTTTTCATCAATCGGCAAATGCAAAGGATCGCCATAAACAGTAGCAGAAGAGGAAAAAACCAGCTTTTTAACGCCAACCGTACGCATAGCCTGCAACAGGCGCAATGTGCCAAGCATATTGCAATCATAATAATAAAGCGGCTTTTGCGTGGATTCCCCCACGGCTTTTAAACCGGCAAAATGAATGACGGAATCGCAATTATAGGCCTGCAAAACCTTTTCTATAAATTCACGATCGCGGATATCACCGGTTTCCCGCTTTGGCATGCAACCGGTAATTTTCTCAATCCGTTGAAAAACCTCCGGATGGCTGTTATCAAAATTATCCACCACAACAACATCGTGGCCGGTTTCCAGCAGACGCACACAAGTGTGGGATCCGATATAGCCGGCACCGCCGGTTACTAAAATCGCCATTTACTTTTCTCACTTTTGCAACAAACCATTCCTGTCGGTTTTAGCGCATTCCGGTTTTTCAAATTTTAGGCTTTTAAAATGCCCTTGAAATGCCTTGGCACAGGAGATTTGTTTTATGGCACCTGTTATGACAAATATCCATAGACATTTTAATAAGCGCAGACAGGAATCGAATATGCAACCTTCCCGCGATATTCAAACACTTTTAAATATTATGATTGCGCTGCGTGATCCTGAGACCGGTTGCCCATGGGACGTGGAACAGGATTTCAGCACAATCGCTCCCTATACGCTGGAAGAAGCCTATGAGGTGATAGACGCGATTGAGCGCAATGATATGGATGATTTGCGTGAGGAACTGGGCGATCTTTTGCTGCAGGTGGTGTTTCATGCACGCATTGCACAGGAAAAAGGCAGTTTTGATTTTGGCCATGTGGTTGAAGCTGTTACCACAAAAATGATCCGCCGCCACCCGCATGTTTTTGGTGATGAGGAGGCGCGCGCGGCAGGCATGGCCAAAGGCGCATGGAACCGTATCAAGCAAATTGAGAAAGATGAGCGCGCGGCACGTCGCGCGGCACTTGGCCTTGAAACCACAGATAAAAAAGGCTTTCTCGATGATGTGCCAACTTATGTGCCTGCACTTGTCAGTGCTTTGAAATTTCAGCAAAAAGCCGCCCGTGTTGGCTTTGACTGGGCAGAGGCAGCCCCTATTGCGGATAAGATTGCCGAAGAAATGCAGGAATTGCGCGAAGCAATGAAAAAACAGGATCGCGCCAATATTGAGGAGGAATATGGCGATTTGTTATTTGCCATGGTCAATCTTGGCCGGCACCTTGAGCTGGAGCCGGAAATGGCGCTGCGTGCCGCCAATGAGAAATTCCGCCGCCGCTTTCACCATATTGAGGATGCATTGGCAGAAAACGGCAAAACACTGGATGGCGCAACACTGGATGAGATGGAAAATTTGTGGAACAAGGCGAAACAAGCCGGAAAATAAGGATTATTCCGGCCTGTTTCGCTGTGCAGCCTTACTTATTCCATTTGGGGCGAAACATCTCATAAACCTGATCAGTGGTGGCGAAATCCATATATCCAAGGCGTGACACCGGTTTTGAACGGGTAATATCAATGCGCCCGTCAACCAGAATATGCTCATCAATATGCACGCCAATAATCTCGCCAATCACCATATAAGTATCAGCCGGTTTGCCGTTGATGCCCGCCAGTTCACGTATATCAACGGCCACACATTCCAGCGAAGCATAGGCTTCCCTGACGCGGGGCGCCTTGATCAGGTTTGAAGGGGCAGGTGTCAGGCCTGCATAGTCAAATTCACTCACGCCACGCGGGGCATCCACAGCGGTTGCATTCATCTGCACCCTGAGATGATCGCCCACCATATTGGCGGTAAATTCCCGCGTCTCCTCCGCAAAGGCCACGCTGTCCTTATAGCCTGTGGAGCAAAACATCACCAAAGGCGGCACATCACATATCACATTGAAAAATGAGTAGGGAGCCAGATTGAGCGCCCCCTCTCCTGAACAGGTGCCGATCCAGCCGATCGGGCGCGGGGTAACAATGGCTTTTAGCGGATTATGCGGCAGATTATGCCCGTTTTTCGATTCATAAAACATGAGAAACTATGCCTCTTTCGCGGTGATCAGCCCTCAAAAGGCCCCTGATATTCAGACACCAGAGCCTGCAATTGCGGACGCGGGCGATCTGGTGCGGCGGCTTTAGCCGTGCCGATATGCACAAAACCCGCCACACGCTCATGTGGCGCAAGGCCAAGCAGCCGCCTGCCCTCCTCATCACCGGAATACCAGTTGGTAATCCAGTTGCTGCCATAGCCAAGCGCATTGGCAGCATTGCAGAGCTGCATGGCCGCACAGCCGGCAGAAAGTAATTGCTCCCATTCCGGAATCCGGTCTGTATCACGCGGGCTGCAAATAACACCAATAACCAGCGGCGCACGGGAAAATCGGCTCAGTTCCTGTTCGCGGCGGCTATCAGAAAACTCCTCATTATTCTCTTCTGCGCGTTGTTGTGCGCGTTTTGCAAGATATTCCCCTGCCCTTATTCGCGCATCCCCGCGATAGAGAATAAAGCGCCACGGATTAAGCTTGCCGTGATCCGGCACGCGCGCGGCAATGGTCAGAATCTGGTGCAATTCGCTTTCTGAAGGTGCGGGCTCTGTAAGGCCAACAATCGGGGTTGAACTGCGGCGGTTAAAGAAATCAATCAGATCTGACACTTTGTATCCTGTCTTTTTCTGTGCTGCATTTGCATTTTGCCGGGCTGGGTAAAAAATTGCACCAGATGCTGATAACACCGGATGCCAATAGCGCAAAGTGCTGTTTTTCACCTCTAGCCCTGCATTTTAGGCAAGTTATATGTGCTTTTAATCACAGGTGATGATATTTTAATGAATCAAAGCCTTGAAAATGCCTTTACCTGCGGCCAAACCATAGGACAGAAAATTTAAATTTCAAATGAGCACCGGTTTATGAAATTCAGATCAGTTTTGCCAGTCATTACCGCAGCCGGAAATATCAGAACAGGCCGTTTGACATGCCGGTATCTGCCGCTGGCTGCAGGCATAGTCTTTGCAGCTTTTCTGAATGGTGCCTATGCGCAGGATAATGCAGCACAGCAATTATTGGAGCCAAATGGCAAATTCTCCATGCGCGTTGTGCCGGGCGCGCAATTTGATAAACTCCAATTGCCGAAAATTTCTGTGCCTGGTGGCGCAGAACAAAAGGATGGCGCTTTTCCCGAAGCCTCTCCCTTATCGGCCACACCAAGCATTACGCCTTATGCCGACCCGCGCGCCCCGCAAAATGCGCCATTGGCCAATGAGCATGAGCTGACACTGGATGCACAACTGACAGCAGAAAGCAGCGCCCTGCAAAAAGGGCTGGTATGGCGGGTTTTCTCTCCCGAGCCAAATGAAGACGGCAAATTGCCCTTAATTGCAACAGCAAGCGGGGGCTCGGCAAATTTTGCCCTGCCGCAAGGCAGCTATCTGGTACATGTCAGTTTTGGCCGTGCAGGCGCTACCAAGCGCATTAATATGCGCAATGCCAACCGCCATGAAAAAATGATCCTTGATGCCGGTGGTTTGAAGCTGAGCGCCAAATTGCCCAATGGCCATGAGATTTCTGACAAGTTTTTGCGCTTTTCCATCTATGAAAATGAAGATGAGGGTTCGGAACGCTCGCTGATTGTGCCGGATATAAAACCCGATACGATTGTGCGCCTTAACAGCGGCACCTATCATGTGGTTTCCAAATATGGCAATGCCAATGCAATAATCCGGGCTGAAATTGTTGTAACACCCGGCAAATTGACAGAAGCAACCGTTGAACATAATGCGGCGGAAATTACGCTTAAACTTTTGCGCGACCGTGGCGGCGAGGCGCTGGCCGATACATCATGGTCGGTTGTCAACACCAATGGTGATATTGTCTATGAAAGCGTGAGCGCCTATGCATCATTGGTGCTGGCTGCCGGTGATTATATCGCCGTGGCCAAAAATAAAGACCGCCTTTATCAGCATGAGTTCACGGTTGAATCCGGCAAAAATGAAGATGTTGATGTTTTTGCCAAGGCGGAGAATGAAGTGGACAGTGATCAGGTTGATTGAGCGCTGCTTTTTTGAAGCACTTCAGCCATTCAGAAATTTGCCGCAATGCCCCCGCCTTTTGCAAACAGGCGGTTATTGCCGCTAAATCCCTGCCCCTTGAATAAAGCCCTGTCCTTCCTGTGTCAGCGTGTTGACAAAACGTCTTGTGCGCTCTTCCTGCGGTGAGCGGAAAATATCCTGTGCCGTGCCGCGTTCAATAATCACACCATCATCAATAAACAGCACATCCTGGGCAATGCGCGAGGCAAGCCGCAAATCATGCGTAACCATCACCATGGTTGTACCCTCTCTGGCCAGTTGTGCCAGCACATCCACCACCTCACCGGAAAGCTCCGGATCAAGCGCCGAGGTTGGTTCATCACACAGTAATATTTGCGGTGACGGCGCCAGCGCCCGGGCAATGGCCACGCGCTGCTGCTGCCCGCCGGAAAGTGTGGCCGGCCAGGCATCGGCCTTTTGCGCCAGCCCCACTTTTTCAAGCAATTGCATGGCACGGGCACGTGCCTTTTCTTTTGGCCATTTTTGCACTGTAATCAGGCCTTCCGTCACATTTTCAATCACGGTGCGGTGCGGAAACAGCTGAAAATTCTGAAACACCATGCCCGAATGGCGGCGGATTGTGTGAATTTCTTTTTGGCTGATTTTGCGATGCGGCGCAAAATCCAATGCATCGCCGTTGATTTCAATACGGCCGGAAGTCGGTATTTCCAGAAGATTGAGACAGCGCAAAAGCGTGCTTTTGCCTGCTCCCGACGGACCGATAAAGGCTGTGACACTGCGCTGCGCAATCGTAAAGGAAATATCCTTGAGCACCTTATGGTCGCCAAATGTTTTGACAATATTTTTCAGAGCGATCATGCGCGTGTCTCCAGAAAACCACCATAGCGTTTAAGGCGTGTTTCAAGGCGGGTTTGCAAATAGGATAATACCGAGCTTAGCGCCAGATAGAGCAATGCAGCCTCAACATAAAGCACAAGCGGCTCATAGGTAACAGCAACAATGCGCTGCGCCACCTGAAACATTTCCGGCACGGTAATGGCTGCGGCAAGGGATGTATCCTTAACCAATGAAATAAAACTGTTGGATAAGGGCGGCACGGCATTGGGTGCAGCCTGTGGCAGAATGGTGCGCCGCATTGCCTGCCCCCAGCTCATGCCTGTGGCATAGGCAGCCTCCCACTGGCCTTTTGGCACCGCAACAATAACACCCCGGAAAATTTCAGACGAATAGGCGCCGATGCTCAGCGTAAAACCGATCAGGGCAGCGGGAAAAGCATCCAGCGTAACACCAAGGCTTGGCAAGCCGTAAAAGATAAGAAACAACTGCACCAGCAAGGGCGTGCCACGGATAATCCAGACATAAAAATTAACAATGGCCGCAACAGGACGCGGTGCAAACAAACGCAGCAGAGCCACAACCAAACCAAGAGAGATGCCAAACGCAAAGGATAATAATGTCAGGGGAATTGTAAAAAGCAGAGCCGCCCATAATAAAGGTGCAAGCGATTGCAGCATAAGCGATAAAATGTCAGACATTGACAGATCCCCGACAAATATTCAGCATTAAGGCTCAATGTGCCCGATGCAGTATGAAAAATAAAATTACAATTTGCAGCCGCTTATTTTTACAGCCCATATTGGGAAAAAGGCAGGAAAAAAACCGGCGATTACAGATCGCCGGTTGTGCCTTTATCCGATAACAGGCCAAACAGCTTATTTGGAAACATCCGCACCGAAATATTTTTCGGAAAGTTTGGCATAGGTGCCATCAGACTTGATCTCTTCCAGCGCCTTATTCACTGCCGCAAGAAGATCATCTTCCCCTTTGCGCAACAAAACACCTGATTTATCAGCGTCTTCCAGTTCAGCGACAATCACAAGCGGCACGTCCGGCTTTTGTTTTTTAAAATCAAGAAAAGAAAGACTGGCATTAACAGTTGCCTCAGCCCTGCCGCTTAACACCAGCTGCACCGATTGATCAAAACCGTCATTGGCAACAATTTCCGCACCATATTCACGGGCGATTTTGCCGTAATTGCTGCTAAGCGATTGTGCCGATTTGCGCCCTTTCAGATCTTTAAAGGATTTGATGTCATTATTGCCGGTTTTAACAATCAACACGGCCTTGGAGGCAATATAGGGCTCGGAAAAATTATATTTTTTCTGACGTTCCGGTGTGATCCCCACCTGATTGATCACCGCATCATAACGGTTGGCATCAAGTCCGGCAATGAGACCATCCCATTTGCCTTCCAGAAATTTGGCTTCAACACCAAGACGTTTGGCAATCTCCTGCCCGATTTCCACGTCAAAGCCAACCAGCTTACCGTCTTTATCATGATAGGTAAAAGGGGCATAAGTGCCCTCAGTACCGATTTTCAGCACCCCTTCTGCCTTGATGCGATCCAGCGCCGCATCAGCAAAAGCATGACCGGAGATGAGTACCGCGGACTGTAAAACACCCGCAGCAATGATCGATTTTAACCAGCTCATTTATCGTATCCTTTTGTGTCATAGCTGTTGCCAGCAAACAATCAAGGCAGGTTCTTAAAACTGCCGTTCCAGCCTCTCCGGATGATATTCACTGCCGGATCTGATATTTTCAAGATGTCATAACCTGCGGTGCCGTCACAGATATATTTCCGCGTCTCACAGTTTATTGTGAGAAAATAAATTTCCAATTTTATTGAAATGCACAAAAACATGCTTCACAGCACAGTGATAAACTGGTTGTGAAAAAATCTATTTTATAAAAGCAGCATGATTGAATATGCATTTGCAACAAAATCACAATTTGCGGATTTTTCCGGCAGGGAGTGCAGATTTTTGTTCAAATCACGTTATAGTGCAAAAATCATTCACCTCCCCTTCATCTTGCCCCCGCTACAAAGAGCGGGTGTGTTCTTATGATGAGCCCCGTCAGCTTCAGGAATTTTTATAATAATGTCTGTATCTGTACAGTCTCAGTCGTCAAAAACCATTCATATTGCCGCGGCAATCTTGATGGCACCCGATGAACGTATTTTATTGGTAAGAAAGGCCGGCACATCGGCTTTTATGCAGGCTGGTGGCAAAATCGAAGCAGGAGAAACACCTGTTGCCGCTCTGCAGCGCGAATTGCAGGAAGAACTGGGATTAACCATTACGAATAATGAACCACATTATATCGGCCATTTTTCTGCACCTGCCGCCAATGAACCGGGCTTTACGGTGCAGGCAGAAATTTTTCGTATTATGCTGCAACAACCGGTGCAGAAAGCTGCGGAAATTGAAGAAATTATCTGGGTCGATCCGCTAAAGCCTGCAAAAGTAAGACTTGCACCTTTGACAGAAAATTATTTAATTCCGCTATGTAAAGAGTTTCTTCTCAATGGCAAACAATAAATAAATTGTCTGTTTTTTGCCGCAAAACATCCGCAATCCGTTGGAATAAAGAGTTTATTCTGTTTATTTATCAGGAGATATCATGACCAACCGTAAAACCGCCGCCCTTTTTGCTTCCGCATTTCTTGCATTTTCCATGGCTGCAACTGTTGCACAGCCTGTGTTTGCTCAGGAGAATAAAGTGTCAGAAAAACAGCAGGCTTTTATTGTGGTCAATGGTGAAGGACAGGCTCATATTGCTCCCGATATGGCTATTCTTGATCTGACAGTGCTGCGTGAGGCCAAAACCGCCCGTGAAGCACTGACAGATAATAATAAAGCGATGACGCAGGTTCTCGCCGCTATGAAGGAAGCCGGCATTGAAGACCGTGATTTGCAGACATCCGGTATTAATATTCAGCCGGTTTATACCTATCCGAATGATAAGAACGGTTTGAAAGCACCTAAAATTACCGGCTATAATGTAACAAATGGCCTGACCGTACGCGTGCGCAATCTTGAAAAGGTTGGGGATCTTCTGGATAAATCTATTGATCTTGGGGTTAACCAGAGTGGCGGCCTGCGTTTTGTCAATGACGATCCTTCTGCGGCATTGACTGAAGCCCGCAAGAAAGCAATGGAAAACGCTCTGGATAAGGCAAAAACCCTGTCAGAGGCAGGCGGCGCCAAACTTGGCCGTATTTTGGAAATAAATGAATATTCCAGCATGCCGCGGCCGGTTCCTATGGCAAGGGGCGATATGATGGCTGTTAAAGCACAGGCTGAATCCGTGCCTGTTGCTTCCGGCGAGAATAGCTATAATGTAAGTGTGACGGTTAAATTTGAGCTTACGCAATAAAAATTACCAATCAAGCTGACAGATAAAACCCTGCCGCCGGCAGGGTTTTTATTTTATACTTGGCATCCTGCATAAAGGCACACATCACAAAAAACTGTCATGTGTGAGATTTTTTCATCAGATATGTCAAATTTAAATATTGCTATCCTGTAAAAACATTCACATTAGTAAGAACTAATTAGAATTTAAACCCGATATTTCATATCTGCAGAAACCCTCGTATTCTTTGCTGGAAAATCTTGCATAGTTTGTAAAAAGCGCATCAAAAACAAAGAAAGTTATGCATGTCAAATTTAAAGACCGGCCTGACTGATTTGCTCAACAGTTTGGCTCATTTTCGTTTGTGGCTCATGTTAGGATGGTTGGAAATACGCCAGCGTTATGTACGTTCTCGCATAGGCCCATTCTGGATGACAATCAGTATGGGCGTAATGATCACATCGCTGGGGGTCGTATACGGTAATTTATTTGGCGCAGAATTACGCGACTATCTTCCGGCGCTTGCAGTTGGTTTTGTCTTCTGGGGCTTTATTTCCGGCACTATCAGCGAGGGTTGTAATTCTTATGTTGCTGCCGGCGCCTATCTCAAACAAGTTCCACTTAATCGTGCTGTTTTTTGCTTGCAAACTTTATGGCGCAATCTGATTATCTTTGCCCATAATGCAGTTATTATTTTGATTGTCCTGATCTACTTTGGATACGATTTTTACAGTGAGATCTATCTGTTTATTCCGGGCTTTCTGTTATTATTATGGAACCTGCTCTGGATTTCCACATTATTGGCAACGATTTGCGCCAGATACCGCGATCTCCATCAGATTGTCGCAAGCATATTGCAGGTTTTCTTTTATATCACGCCAATCCTGTTCAAGCGTAATATGCTTGAACAATATCCTTTGCTTATTGAGTTAAATCCGTTTGCGCATTTTCTTGAAATTGTTCGCAGCCCGCTTTTAGGCCAGCCTGTTCCGGCTCTAAGCTGGATTTTCAGTCTCAGTGCAGCAATTATAGGCACATTGATCTGTCTGTGGTTTCATGGGCGTTACCGTGCACGCATTCCTTATTGGGTATGAATGCGCTCTTTAACCTGAGAAAATATATGCAAAAATTATGAGGCAGTCATCCATGTCATTTGCGCAAGCAGTAAATCTCTCTGTAGATATGCCAATTTATGAACTGTCCGGCAGATCAATGAAAATGCAGCTTCTCAATAAGGTAAGCAGCGGGCGTATTAATGCCGATGCAACCGGTGTGACTATTGTAAAAGCCTTACGCAATATCAGCTTTGAGGCACGCGACGGTGACAGAATTGGCCTTATTGGCCGCAATGGCTCCGGAAAATCCACACTTTTGCGAGTGATAGCCGGTATTTACGAACCTTCGGCAGGACAAATGAAGGTGGACGGAAAAGCTGTTGCGTTACTAGAACTTGGTCTTGGCATGGATGAAACCCTGACAGGATACCAGAATATTCGCTTGCGAGGCATGCTTTTAGGTATGACGCCGGCTGAAATTGAGAAAAAAACACCAGAAATTGCCGAATTTACAGATCTTGGTGATTATTTACATTTGCCTTTACGCACATATTCTTCCGGTATGCGCGTGCGTCTCGCCTTCGCTATTTCAACAGCAATTGAAACTGAGTTATTATTATTGGATGAAGTGATCGGCGTTGGCGATGCTGCTTTCATTGAAAAGGCTGATGCCCGGCTAAAATCCTTTCAGGAAAAGGCGAATATCGTATTTCTTGCGTCACATTCTGATCATCTGATTGCTGATATGTGCAACAAGGTGATGTGGCTCGATGGTGGTGAGTTGCGGTTTTTCGGCGATGTGGATGAGGGGCTGAAATTATACAGCGACTCTTATCATAACCATTAAAGCCGGTTCAGGCTAAGCTCAGGACTCATTGATTTAGCCAGAAGATGACGGTTGCAGCGATGCAGATGGCGGAGAAGAAGGTGTGCGCGCATCGGTCGTAGCGAGTATGGATGCGTCGCCAGTCTTTGAGTTTTCCGAACATATTCTCAATT
>NZ_JBPVTR010000012.1:0-34408 GCF_051851455.1 Pseudochrobactrum albidum | reverse complement strand
GCGACAGTGGAAAATATGGCTCAATCCGCCGCATCTGCGCCGGCGACACCAAAACAAATCACTCATGGCAACGCCTCCTGATGTCGCCATTGAATCAACTCACCACTCGTCATGCAACCAATTTAATAGGTCCTGAGCCTAATGTTAACAAATAATTTTGGATTTAATATTGAGCAATATACTTATTTTAAGGCTGCAATATTGACAGTTGTACCAATATCTTTGCCACTATCATTGTATGAATTATATAAATATAAATCATCTGTTATAAAAAATAAATAATAATTAAATTATTGCTCTGCAATCATCTTCCACCAAGGGCGCAGTGCCACGGCAGCTTCAAGGTGGAAGACCGCGCCGAGGCGCAGGAAGCGGAGCGCTTACGCCAGCAGCGTCAGGAACGTGAGCGGTTGGAGAAGGATAACGGGTGGAGTCTGTGATTCATCGCGGCTCCTACAGCGCGTTTGAGGGCGCGGAGCCGCAACTTGCTATTATATCTTGATGTTTTTAAGATAACGATCAAGAAAATACCAAATAATGGCTATTGTTAATGGTGATAATACAACGACAATGTCAGAGTATTTTCTATCAACTCCAATATACTCATAAGGAAAAAAAAGAATAACTAAAGGATTGATAACCACCCATGGAATAAGATAAATGTATTTATTCATTTTAACACCATTTTATTCCATAAATTTATCTAGTCGTGACCGCGACCACCGCTATCACCGTCTCCTCTGCCGCTGCCATATCCGCCACGACCTGAATAGTCACCCATTGCATTGTATTCGCCATAATCTGGTGAGACACCAGAATTAATGTTGTTTTCTATTGTATCGCCAAGTCGCCCGCCCAAAAGTCCACCTGCCGCGGATCCGGCTAACCCACCTACTACTGATCCAGAAGCTCCGCCAGCAAGTCCACCTGCTACTGATCCAATGGCATTCCCAATATCTTTACCCCATCCGCTATTATCGTTATGGCCACCTGATGAGCTGGAACCGCCATTCCCGCCTCGCGATGATCCTGAGTCGTTATTCGTACCATCATGATCTGCTGAATCCAGACGACCACCACCGACAACAAGGCTCATTTCTTCCATTGATAAAATGCGCATAGATTTATCCTCCTATTAAGGAGCAAAGAATAGCAGCTATGTATATTTCCTGTTATGCCTATAAATTGGGTATGAATAAGAAAGATGATTATTCTTTAGTACTATACGGATTTATCCGAGTTTAATAATGCGCGATGCCTGAGCAATTGTTGATGGGCGGTGCGCAACAAGAATGCGGCTGATTTTGAGTTGAGAGACAGCCTGATTGATACGCTGTTCATTAGCCTCATCCAGTGCACTCGTGGCTTCATCCAAAAACAGAATAGACGGTCGTCTGTAGAGGGCACGGGCTAAAAACAAACGCTGTTTTTGCCCGCCTGACAAGGTGCTACCCATATCGCCAACAAAGGAGTCAAAGCGCATAGGCATCGCCATGATTTCATCGTGCATGGCAACCAGCTCTGCGCATTCCTCAATCCAAGCTTGATCTGCTTCTGAATCAAAACAGGCAATGTTTTCGCCAATCGTGCCTGCAAAAAGCTGGTCGTCCTGTAAAACTGTTGCAATGCTCCGGCGATAGTTCACGGTGCCGAGCTGGTTGATATCAACATCACCGAGTAGAATTTTACCCTCACTCGGTGTGATCAATCCGGCCATGATTTTCAGCAGTGTTGTCTTACCGCACCCAGATGCACCAGTAATAGCGAGGCATTCACCGGCTGTCACATCGAAGCTGACGGCTTCCAGCACTTTAGGCAGTCCTTCACCATAGCTGAAATGTACATTTTGAACGCTCAGTAGCACGGACTGTTCCGGTTGAGATTGACCTGTTGGAAATAGTTTGGTTGTTGGTGCGTCCTCCGGTGTCGCCAAGGCAATGTCTGCAATACGCTCAGTATGAAGGCTCAGCATTTTCACGCTGATGACCAGACCGATCAAGGCACCGACACGGCCAACAAACTGATCTTTATAGGCTATAAATGCAATGAGCATACCAATCGTCATTGAGCCGTTCATGACAAAACGGGTACCGATAACCAGCATGATAATACCATCGGCAGCAGCTAGGAATGTGCCGACCGTGCCAAAGACAAAATCCAGCTTTTGTATCTGAAGATTAGCATTGATGGCATTCACAAGCAGGTTGAGCCATGTGCCTCTGCGCCTTTCATGCAGATCAAGTGTCTTGATACTGGCAACACCGCGTATTGTTTCAATAAAGTGGGAATTTTCCTTGGCGTGTTGAATAATGGCCGCTTCATTGGCTGCGCGATATGGGCGATATGCAGCAACACGTATAAGCAAATGGATTGCAAGTGTGCCGAAGGCTACGAGCGCCAACCAGCCACCATAAAGGATCATCATAATCAGTGCGCCGATGGTCATAATACCATTCAGCACAGCGCTGACCATGTCTGTTGTGAGCGCGGATTGAATGCGCCCCAGCGATCCAAAGCGCGATACCACATCGCCAACATGTCGTTTTTCAAAATAGGACAGTGGTAGGCGCAGCATGTGGTCAAACAGCGCTGTCGTCCATTGCAGGCTGAGATTTGTCCCCATAATCAGGGTTGCCCATGAACGGGACAAGCCGAATATGACCTGTAGCACTACAAGGGTTCCCATACTGATTGCGACCAGTGTGAGAAGATCATGGTCGGCGGCCACGATCACTTCATCAAAGATGATCTGGGAACCAATCGGAGAAAGCAGCGCAATAGCTTCAAGACACAGAGACAGTAAGAAAATCTGTAGCAGCGCCCGTTTTAAGCCCACGATGCGCCGAAACAGATCGGTCAGGCGAATACGTTCTTTCTCGACCTTGCGCTCAAAGCCTTCCGCAGGCCAGAGTTCGAGCGCGATGCCGGAGAAGCTTTCGGATAGCTCTTTCAGCGTGATCCAGCGCCGACCGTGCGCCGGATCATGGATATAGGCACCTTTTGAAGTGATTCTCTCCAGAGCCACATAATGGATAAATTTCCAGTGCAGGATGCACGGCATATGAAGTTTGGATAGTTCGTCAATCTCAACACGAACGGGTCGGGTTGCCAGAAACAGACCGGTTGCAAAACGCGACAGATCAAGAAGTGATAGACCTTTCATCGAGGCCGAGAACCGCCGTCTTAAGGCTCCAAGATCAATATTGTGACCATAATAACCAGCCACCATTGCCAGACATGCGAGGCCACATTCGGCAACCTCCGTCTGTAAAATTACCGGCATACGTCTTCGTAAAGAAAGTGAGAGATTTAAACCCGCGCTCATGATGGTGTATCCGCTGATTGACCGGATACACGGCCACGCAGGCTATAGAGCGGCTCCAATATCCATTGATAAAGCGGCCTCGTATCCAGCAAAAGATCAGCTTCTACGCCCATGCCAGACCGCAGAGCTTCAGCTTTTCCATAGGCCATAACATGAGGCTGATCCGGCATAACAGTAATCCGGTACAAAGCCGGAGTTTGCTTTGGTTGCGCAGCAAGGGCATCAATATCAGCTTCATTCTGGCGCAAGGTGACACGCGAGACTTTGGTGACTTTCCCGCCATATTGACCAAATTTTTGATAGGGAAAGGCGGTATAGCGCAACAACACGGATACGCCTTCTCGGATGAAGCCTATGGCACTACTTTCAGCCAAGAGGTGGATTTCCATTTTCTCGCCTTCAGGCAAGACAGAGACGAGCGGTGTACCGGCAGCAACGACCTGCCCCTGATGAGTAAGAAGCGCTGCCACTGTTCCGTTCACTGGTGCTGTAATAAGGATAGAGCGTCTGGCCTCACCCTGAGCCAGTTGTTCTTTCAGGGTTGCAATGCGTTGCCGGAGTTCGCCGAGTGTTATTGCGGCGGAAGCATCAAAGCCTGCCAGTTTCGCACGGATTTCAGCCAATCGCCCAATAAGCTGAACGTGTTGGCGGCGCTGACTTTCCAATTCTTGGCGGATTTGCATATAGCTTTGTTGTGTTGTCTCGAAAGTCCGCTCTAGCGCAATACCCTGAGAGATCAGTTTACGGTATTTATCGACACGCGGTTGCAGAATAGAAATATAGTCTTCTGATTGCGCAATCTGGGCTTTCACGCGCTCTATTTCATTTTGAACGGCGCTTTCCTGCTCAGATAGCCCCTGCTTATCAACGCGATCCAGTTGAAGACGTTGCATAATCGCCTTCTCAAGCTCTGAAATACGGTTCTGAAGCTGCTCTTTTACAACCAGTTCGGTTTCGCCCAATCCCGTTGTTGTATCCGTGCTGATTGTAAAGAGCGGGTCGCCAAGTTGCACACGGCCATGCTCGGCAGTTATGCTACTGATGATACGACCGGTTTGCGGTGTGAAAACATGCATCATGCCGGCACTTGGTACAACCGCTCCATGAACACGCACACGCCGTGTATAATTACCGAAAGTCAGAAAGCTGACAATCAAAGCAATCACAATCACACCTATTCCAGTCGCAACAACGACAGGAATAGGCTGCAATAATTTAGGGTGACCCAGCCACGCATCACGCCGTGCAGCAATAGCCTCTGGTCGGTACAAAGGAGAATGGACATCATCCGTTTTTGATGCGTTTTTCATGAAAATTCTTGAAATTATTAAAATTCATAAAAGTATGAGAGCAATGCCAATAGGATAAGTCAAATACTTGAATATTATATACAATTTATATTTAACAATTTATGCAAAGGAAAAATTCTAAATCATTTTGATGAACGCTTAAATATTGACCAGAAGGGAGATTGGGGCCGCATGTCCTCAATTATCTTAATAACAGCAGCTTGTTTCTTCCAATCATCCCGCTCATTACGCAGGTCAACAATTTGTTCCTTGAGCAAGTCTATCTCTCTTTTGAGGGCTATATTCTCCATTTCAAGGCGCAGCATTTCCGAGGGGTTACTTATAGTGTGTTCAGGTGTTACTTTAGCTGTAACGGTTCGTTCCATTTTAGGGTTTGGTGGTACGGTTACGGGGGAACATCCTGAATAATTCAGCAGGATCTATTTGGTAACCGATACCGTCAATCTTATCAGCAGATAAACGCCCAGAATTTATGGCTCTTGAAATGGACGTTTTAGTTACACCCGCTTCTTTCGCGGCTTGTCCCATTGAAAGTTTCATAGCGTGTTACTCATTGGTTACGGTTTGTTATGGATCATATAGAAGTAACAGTTACACTAACTATCGTTTGGGTTGTTGTCTTGATTGCTTGTAGAAGATGGTAAGTCTGGTTCCATACCACTGAAAAAAGGCTGTGATGGTGGGGGGAGTCCATCGCCAGAAGGCAGTTGTTTTTCTCCACCTGTAAAGACCACATGAAGCTGATTTTATTGCGCTAAAAAGTTGGTACGATCTTTGACATTGCAAATATGATTTGTAAATCAATAGACTACAGGCAAAGTGTTCCCCGCACAGCCGGGGATGCGCCAGATGAAGAAACTGCATTTTTATTTGCGCAATGTGCGGATAAATTTGCGGATCTGGTCATAATGCCTCAGTTGCGCTGAAATTTTACGGATGTTGTTTTCGCTTCTTCCGGTCAAGCCCAGAATAACCGTGCCAAAGGATTGCCGTTCATGAAACAGGCGCGACATAACCGGATGATCAGGCACGGCACAGGAATCTGTCAGGTGCAGTGCCGGATCCTGCAAATGGGTTTTCAGCGTTTCAATCATCAGTAAAACGCCGGGGGAATAGGGTTTTAAGGCCTCATTATAGGCGGTTTTCCATGTCCATGCCTGCCCCGCATCAATAAAGACGACAAGTCCGGCAATCATCCGTTTATCCAGCATCAAACTATGCAATTGCACCTGACCACGGGCACTCAATGCGCGAACGGCCGCGCGGGCAAAACCGGCATCTTTTGGCCTGTTTAAAAATGCTGTGCCGCGTTTGCCTTTCCAGCCGGCAGCTTCCAGCAAAAGAAAATCTTCAAAACAGGCTGTTACAGCGTTTTCTTCTGTTATTACCTGATAAGTGAGCTCGCCGGTTTCAGATAATCTGCGCCATTGGCGGCGATATTCACGTAAATGATTTTTACCGATGGCACGGGCCAGATAATCTTCCGGCGCTGCCTGAGAAGAGAGTACAGCGCGGGCTTGCTTACGCAATATATGCAGCGGCAATTTATGCTTTTGCGCAAGATTATGCAGTGCCCGTGCAAAAGGCGCATCAAGATTGATATCCGGTAATATCAGCGTATCGGGCAGGGCGTGTTCAGGCCGGTTGAAACGTGTGAGCATCATTTCCAGTATTTCCGGCATGGCGGAGGCGCTGATCAGCGGTGTGCCTTGCGTGGCATAAATATGGATCCAGCCGAAAATGGCTTTTCTTATGCCTAAGCCTGCGCGCCTGACCTGAAAAGGCAAAAGAAATATGCCTTGTGGCAGCTTGCCTGCCAGCAGCCGGCAGTTATTATCTGCAAATATGCGGAATGCGGGGTGCAAAAAATCCGGATGATTGAAAATATTAGGTTCAATAAGCGCCGGATAAGGCTGAATATTTTCAAGCCAGCGCAGTGCCTCATCTTTATGATAAATATCCAGCATATCCAGCCTATGATTATTGTTTTACGGATGGTGCAAAAACAAACATGGTGATGCCAAGCCGTTTGCGCACAGCATAGGACATAGTGGCGGCTTCAGTTGCCATGGCGCAAACCGTGGCTATGGCAGCGCCGCTTAAACCCAGAAGCGGAATAAGTGTCAGATTAAGCAGGATATTGATAAATAACGCTGCTGCATAGAGCAGGGCGCAAATATTCTGATTGCCGGACATGGATAAAAGGCTCTCACAAGGGCCGACGCTGGCACGCGCTATAACGCCGAGAATTAAAATGAATAATAACGGGTAGCCATGGGTGAACTGATAGCCGAATAAAGCGAGCAACGGCCAGCCGGCAATGAGCAGTAAAATGCCAAGTAACAGGGTTGGCCAAAAGGTCCAACGGGCGGTATTGCGGGCAAAATTGCTGAAAGCTGCCTCATCACCTGCATGGAGCAATTGTGAATAGCGTTGTGCGACACTGGATTTGACCGCGAAATAAACAAAATGTGCCAGTGCCAGCACTTTGGTAACCGCAAAATAGGTGGCAACACTGTCCGGGTCTGTCAGCCGGCCAACCATCAACACATCAATATTGATAAGCAGGAAGAAAAAACCCTCGATCAGGAAAATCGGCAGGGAAACCCTTATCCATTCCCGTAAAAGGCCGGAGCAGACAGGGTTTGTGTGCAGGGAGGGGGCGTGCACGGGGCTTATGCGGGGCAGGGATTTTGCAGCTTTGGCCAAAGTGCGGCGGATGCGCTTACGCAAGAATAATTGCTGCCCGATTGTGGTGAGCGCAGTGCCTGCAAAGGCAGCGATCAGCGCGGTGGAGGCCTGCGGTGCGCGCCCGCAGAGCAGCAGAATGCCGAAAATGATCAGCATGGCAAGCGGGCGGATAATATAGCCCGGGCTTAAGGCGGCAAAGATCCAGCCTTGCGAGCGTGCCGAACCGTCATAAATATTGCCAAGCGCAATGGCAGGAATACAGCAAAAGCCGACCAGAAAGGGAATGCGGTAATAGGCTTCAAAATGCCCGTGGCTGTGATCGAGAATAATGATTGCAGCAAATGTTACGAGGCTTGCGCTGATCAGTGCAAAAACGGGGCCTGTGCGCAGGATGCTGCGTGCATTATGCGGCTCTCTTTGTTGCAAATATTGTGGCACATAGCGAATAATGGTGGTGTGAAACCCAAAACAGGCCAGATCGCCAAGAATGAGCGTTGCTGTCCAGACCAGCACATAAATACCGAATTCAAAACTGCCCAGCAGCCGCGCCAGAACCACCTGGCTAAGCAGCGCCAGCGCTGCGCCTGCCACGCGGATAATAAATGCGCCAAGAGATGAGCGTTTGGCCTGTGCCTGTTCATCATCGCCTGAAAAAATATGCTCCGCACGCAACAGATAAGGGCGCAATTGTGCAGCCTGCCGCGCCGGCAGCAACTTCTCAGCAAGATATATGATGTGAAGCCGCGCGGACAAGCTTTCTCCCCGAGATCAGTTTGAAATGTAAATTAGGTGTTTTATGCAAAATAAAACACCGCCCGTTATAAACAAGCGGTGTTTGTTATAGTATTGCAATGCTGCTTTAAACAAAAGCGCCGTGGCAATGTTTGAATTTTTTGCCGGAGCCGCACGGGCAGGCCTCATTGCGGGCAATGCGCCCCCATGTTGAAGGATCTTTCGGATCACGATCTTCGGGTGCAACATAACGCTCAGTGTCAACAAGCCGTGGTGTGTTGTTGAACTCGTCCTCGCCTGTGCTGGTATCAATATGGTGCGGGTGCATTTCCGGCAGTTCCGGCTGCGGCTCCTCCCGCATAATCTCAACACGCATCAGCTGTGAGGTTACAACCTCACGCAGGCTGGCCAGCATGGCCTGAAACAGCTCAAATCCTTCAGTTTTATATTCATTGAGCGGATCACGCTGCGCATAGCCGCGGAAACCGACAACAGAGCGCAAATGATCAAGATTGACCAGATGTTCACGCCACAGATTATCCAGTGACTGCAGAATAACAGATTTTTGCACATAGGCCATGATTTGCGGGCCAAAACGCTCGGCACGGTCTGCAGCAGCCTTGTCTGCAGCCTGCATGATGCGTTCTTCAATCTGTTCTTCAGCAATTCCTTCTTCCGCTGCCCATTCATCAACAGGCAGGTCAAGGTTAAGAACTCTGGCCACTTCTTCTTTCAGTTCCGCAATGCGCCATTGCTCGGCATAGGCATTTTCCGGAATATGGGCACGAACCATATCCTCAATCACTTCATGGCGCATTTCATCCGCAACTTCTGTCAGGTCTTGCGCATCCATCATTTCCAGACGCTGTTCAAAGATCACCTTGCGCTGATCATTCATCACATCGTCATATTTGAGCAGGTTTTTGCGGATTTCAAAATTGCGGGCTTCGACCTTTTTCTGTGCCTTTTCCAGTGCCTTGTTGATCCATGGATGCACAATGGCCTCATCTTCTTTAAGGCCAAGTTTCTGCAGCATACCATCCATACGCTCGGAGCCGAAAATGCGCATAAGATCATCCTGCAGCGACAGGAAAAACTTGGATTTGCCCGGATCACCCTGACGGCCGGAACGGCCGCGCAACTGGTTATCAATACGGCGGCTTTCATGGCGCTCTGTTGCCAGAACATAAAGACCGCCTGCAGCCAGAGCCTTCTCTTTATTGCGGGCGATATCCTCTTTAATTTCCTGAATTTTTGCATCACGCTCAGGGCCTGCCGGCATATCTGCCAGTTCCACTTTCACGCGCATTTCCAAGTTACCGCCAAGCTGGATATCCGTACCGCGGCCGGCCATATTGGTGGCGATGGTGATGGCGCCCGGCACGCCGGCCTGCGCCACAATATAGGCTTCCTGCTCGTGATAGCGGGCGTTCAGAACCTGAATATTCTTCACGCCGTCCTTTTTCAGGCGTTCTGCCAGAAGCTCAGATTTTTCAATCGAGGTTGTGCCAACCAGCACCGGCTGGCCTTTTTCATGGGCTTCACGGATATCACGGACAATGGCTTTATATTTTTCATCCACTGTGCGGTAAACTTCATCATCGGCATCAATACGGGCAATGGGCAGATTGGTCGGGATAACCGTAACATCAAGGCCGTAAATATTGCCGAATTCTTCTGCTTCCGTTGCGGCAGTACCGGTCATGCCGGCCAGTTTTTTATACATACGGAAATAGTTCTGGAAGGTGATTGAAGCCAGTGTCTGGTTTTCTGGCTGGATGGTCACCTTTTCCTTGGCTTCCAGCGCCTGATGCAGCCCTTCAGAATAGCGGCGGCCGGGCATCATGCGGCCGGTAAACTCGTCAATAATGATCAGCTCATCATTGCGCACGATATAATCTTTATCAAGCTGGAACAGTTTATGCGCACGCAGCGCATTGTTGAGATGATGCACGACCGCCACATTCTCAACATCATAAAGGCTTTCGCCTTTCAGATAGCCGGCCGCATCCAGCAGCTTTTCGATTTTTTCCGTGCCGACTTCGGTGAAAATCGCGGTCTTTTGCTTTTCATCCACCTCATAATCCTGCGGCTCAAGCTGCGGGATGAAAGTGTCAATCAGCGAATAGAAATCTGAGCGGTCTTCCAGCGGGCCTGAAATGATCAGCGGGGTGCGGGCTTCGTCAATGAGGATCGAATCAACCTCGTCAACAATGGCGTAATTATGCTCGCGCTGCACCATCTGGCTGCGCTCATATTTCATATTATCGCGCAGATAATCGAAACCGAGCTCGTTATTGGTGGCATAGGTAATATCACAGGCATAGGCCGCGCGCCTCTGATCATCGTCCATACCATGCGCAATCACGCCAACACTCAGCCCCAGAAAATTATACAGGACGCCCATGGTCTGGGCATCGCGGGTGGCCAGATAATCGTTGACGGTAACAACATGCACCCCTTTGCCTTCAAGCGCATTGAGATAGACAGGCAGGGTTGCCATCAGGGTTTTACCCTCACCGGTGCGCATTTCGGCTATGGAGCGCTCATGCAGCACAATGCCGCCGATAAGCTGCACATCAAACGGGCGCATGCCAAGGGTTCGTTTTGCTGCCTCGCGCACGGTTGCAAATGCATCGGGCAAAATATCATCCAGTGTTTTACCTGATTGCAGCAAGGCACGAAATTCATCCGTTTTAGCCTGCAGTTGCGCATCTGTCAGGGCTTCATATTGTTTCTCAAGCGCGGTGATTGCTGCTGCGCGAGGACGAAGACCTTTGATGCGACGCTCATTGGATGAGCCGAAAATCATACGGGCGAGACCGCCAAAGCTGACCATCACTGGTCCTTTCTTAAATTTTCAGCCAAGTTGTCGCCGCCTGTGCGGCGCTCTGTCACCGGCTTTATTTGTTTATGCGAGACTTATGGCAAGAAATCGCACAGCGGGAAAGACATTTTGCGCAATTTCTGATCGGCAGCTCTCTGGACGCAAAGCCGATGGACAGATAAGAGGGGAGGGGCCCGATGTCAATGTTTTGACGACACAGACAGGCCGGATAGGTGCGAATATTATCTGCATTACCGGCATGTTATCTTCCCTGATCAATGATCTGCGAAAGGTTTTTGTAAAATATATTGTACAGATAATTGCCAGTATGGCTTAAAACCTGTCTGACTTTGCTCAAGAGAAAAAGAACGGCAAAATTCTGCCTTATTCATAGGGCGATTGTGCCCTGAAGGAGAAAATCACTTATGACCCGTACCCGTAAAATTCTGATTCAGCTGGCCGCTGGCCTGTTGCTGACAACGGCCGCAGCCGGTGCTTATGCACAGGACAATGCAGCCAAAACCGAGGCTGCGGCAAAACCGGCAGAAAAAACAGATCCGAATAAAGTGCTTGCCACTGTTAATGGTGTAAAGCTCACACAGGGTGAAGTTGATCAGGCATCGAATGATCTTGATCCGCAATTTTCCCGCTTGCCGGATGATCAGCGCCGTCTTGCCGCCCTTGCCGCGCTGGTAGATATCAAGGTGCTGGCTGCCGCTGCCAAGGCTGAAAAGCTGGATGACGGGGCCGAGTTCAAGCAACGCATTGAATTTCTCAAAGATCGTGCGCTGCATAATGAATATTTCCAGAAAGAGGTTGTTGATAAAATAACCGAAGAGCAGGTGCGCGCCCGTTACGATAAGGAAATTGCGGCAATGCCTGCAAAAAATGAGGTGCGTGCCCGCCATATTCTGGTGAAAACCGAGGATGAAGCCAAAGCCATAATCAAGAAGCTTGAGGGCGGGGCAAAATTTGAGGATCTGGCCAAGGAAAACTCTACGGATGGCTCCGCTGCACAGGGCGGTGATCTTGGCTATTTTGGTGAGGGCATGATGGTGCCTGAATTTGAAAAAGCCGCCTTTGCCCTTGATGTCGGCGCCTTTACCAAAGAACCGGTTAAATCGCAGTTTGGCTATCACATTATCAAGCTGGAAGATAAACGCCAGCAGCAGCCGCCGGCATTTGATCAGGTGAAAGATCAGGTGCGCTCCATTATCATCCGTGAAAAATATATTGAGATGGTTAAAAAGCTGCGTGATGCTGCCAAGATCTCCTATGAGGATGAGGCTGTTGCCAAAGCAATGAAAGAGGCGGCTGATGCACAGGATGCTGCGGCCAAGGCAGCGGAATAAGCCCTGTCATTTTGGAAAACTATCATTCCGATCTGGTAAATTGATCGCATAAAATGATAAAAATGATCACCTGCTCTGAATATTTGGAGCAGGTGATTGCATTTTGCGCTTATCCGTCATTTATTGACCCTGATCTGGGAGGAGGCGGCGGTGATTTGCCCTTTCTGAACAGAAGAATAATTTTTGAGCCGCATTATCCTGATATGAAATTATTTTAATTTTGCGGGAAATGCTCTTACCTTTGAGGCAATCATGTCTGCGTCTGTTTCTCCGCTTGCACCAAAATATTATCCTGCCATGCCGGTGATTGCCGGGGTGCGAATGGCCACGGCTGAGGCGGGGATCAAGTATAAAAACCGCACAGATGTGCTGATGATGGTGTTTGATAGGCCTGCTGCGGTTGCCGGTGTTTTTACCCGCTCGAAATGTCCGTCTGCACCGGTGGATTTTTGTCGTGAGAGCCTGAAACACGGTACTGCCAGAGCTGTGATTGTTAACTCCGGCAATGCCAATGCTTTTACCGGTAAAAAAGGGCGCGAAACGACAAGCGCCACAGCAAAGGCTGCCTGCGCGGTGCTGGATTGTGCCGCGCATGAAATTTTTCTTGCTTCAACCGGTGTGATTGGCGAGCCGCTGGATGCCGGCAAATTTACGCATTTGTTTGGCGATATGCATGCCCGCGCCGGAGAAGACGGCTGGCTGGAAGCTGCCAAAGCCATTATGACCACAGATACCTACCCTAAAGTGGCAACGGAAACCGTGCTGCTCGGGGGAGTGCCGGTAACCATTAACGGCATTGCCAAAGGTGCAGGCATGATTGCGCCGGATATGGCAACCATGTTGTCTTTTGTGGTGACGGATGCGCCGATTGCCTCTGATGTGTTGCAAAGCCTGCTATCCAAAGCGGTGGATTCCAGCTTCAATGCCGTGACGGTTGATAGTGATACATCCACCTCGGACAGTTTGATGCTGTTTGCAACCGGCGCTGCCGCCGAGCGCGGCGCTGTTGCGGTTACTGCAACAGATGATGAGCGTCTGGCGGATTTTGATTGCGCTTTGCGCAAGGTTTTGAAGAATCTGGCGCTGCAGGTGGTGCGTGATGGTGAGGGCGCGCGCAAGATGCTGGAAATCACTGTTAAAGGTGCGGTTTCTGATGTGTCTGCCAAGCGTATTGCATTGTCGATTGCCAATTCTCCGCTGGTAAAAACCGCGGCTGCCGGTGAAGATGCCAATTGGGGCCGTGTGGTGATGGCTGTCGGCAAGGCCGGCGAGCCTGCGGATCGTGATCGTCTGGCTATCAGCTTTGGCAATATCCGTGTGGCCGTGGATGGCGAGCGCGATGCTGAATATTCGGAGGCTGCTGCCTCTGATTATATGAAGGGTGAGGATATTGTCATCACTGTGGAACTTGGTCTGGGCGAGGGCTCAGCTACGGTCTGGACCTGTGATCTGACCAAGGACTATGTGGCGATCAATGGTGATTACCGGTCATGACGACGGTAAAATTTTTCCGTTCATGATTCGATATTGCAAACAGGCAGGGTGTGATGACTGAGGGCAGAAAGATTGTGCTGGTGGCAGCCTGTGCGCTGATTGATGCGGACGGGCGGATTTTGCTGGCACAGCGCCCTGAAGGCAAAAATCTTGCAGGTTTGTGGGAGTTCCCCGGCGGCAAGGTTGAGAATGGCGAGACACCGGAAGATGCGCTGATCCGTGAACTGCAGGAAGAACTGGGCATTACCACCCGACATGCCTGTCTCGCGCCGCTGACTTTTGCCAGTTATACTTATGAAAAATTCCATCTTTTAATGCCGCTCTATGTTTGCCGCCGTTTTGAGGGCATTGCCCGCTCCATGGAAGGGCAGGCGCTGAAATGGGTGCGGCCGCAGGATTTGCGCTCATATCCTATGCCGCCGGCCGATGAGCCGCTGATTCCCTATCTGATCGATCTTTTGTAAAAACCGTCCGAGCTTGATTATCGCGGCGCGATATCGGGCTTTAAAGGTGGTTTTTTACGTTCACGTTAAGGGATGATTCACTGTCATGGCTCATGGTAGCTGTAATGCGCCGGAGTATGATGATGAGTAACAATCGCAATCAGTATCAATCAGAATTTGCCCTGGATTTTTATAAGGAAGACGATAGCGGTTCTTCCGGATTTATGCCTGTGGCTAAAAGTGGTTTGTTGCGCTTTATGCTGCTGTTTGGCTCGGCAATTATTGCGCTGGGTCTGGTTATTGTGCCTGTGCTTAATGAGAAAGCGCGCAAACAAACGGCACAATCATTGTTCCCCGTTGGTGTGGACAGGATGGCAACCGGGGCTGTTGCGCATAAAAACCCCGTAAAAACCGGTCAAACTCATAGTGTTGCACCCCAGCCTATGCCATCTTCGGTTTGTCCTGCCGGCCACAATGGCACAGGAATGCCTGATTGCTGATTATGTTTTGGGCTTTAGGGTGTTGGCGCGCAGGGCTTCAGCCAGTGAGGCCTTGGCAGAGCCGGGCTTAAGCGGCTTTTGCTGCGATTCATGCGGCGCCCAACCGGACATCCAGATGAAAGAAAATGTTGCGCGGATACGCCCGTCCGGATCGCTGAACCTCTCGGCATAAATTTCTGCGGCCCGCATGAAGAAGCGCCGGCTCACCGGCTTGCGTGCCCGTCCCGTCAGGCTGTTGGCCATGCCCATGGCGCGGATATCAGCCAGAAGTGCAAACATATTATCATAGCGCACCGTTACATTCTCAATATCGGTAACTGGCAGCGCAAAGCCTGCACGTTGCAACAGGCTGCCGGCATCGCGTACATCAGCCAGCGGTACCACACGCGGGCTGCCACCACCCGTCAGTTCTGATTCTGCCTGCAACAAAACCTCGCGCAGTTCACCAAGTGTGCCGCTGCCTGCCATGCAGCCAAGAAACAAGCCGTCCGGCTTCAAAGCCTGCCTGATCTGCATCATCAGCCCCGGCGTGTCATTGGTGAGATGCAGGGATTGCAGCGAGATGATAAGATCGGCACTCTGTGCTTTAAGCGGCAGATATTCTGTATTGCCCTGTGGCTGATAATCGGTTGTTTCAATTATATCTGCCTTGCCTGAAGCCTGAAGAGATAAAGCCGCAGAAGGCGTATAGGGATTGATGATGACGGCACGGCGGAAATGACGCTCAATGGTTGACAGGCGGTCTTCCAGATCCTGCACCGAGCGTTCCAGAAGAAAATCCGCACCGGCAATATTGCGCAATTTTGCACGCTTGAGGCGCTGCTGCAGCAATTGGCTGTCAAAGAGTGTATCCGGTCTGGTTTCGCTGGCTGGCATTGTTCCGCATCCCGTGAAAAATTCGTGCTTTGCTGGCAGTTGCGGCAATGTTCCGGTCTCTCTTCAGGCTGATCGTGACCCGGCTCATATTCTTCTGGACAGCGCCGCTGCATCTGGCATGGTGTTGTAAATGCGTTCAATCGGGGGTGAATGCAATGGGTAAATGGCTGCTTTCGTGCGAAAGCACGACAAAATTTTTTGCACCGCAGGCGATTATCAAAGGGGTGGCAACGGCATTGAACGGGCTGGGGGGCTTGGTATTTCCTGCACTTTGCGCCGGTTGCGATCGTCCGGTTTCACAAACAGGCACTTTATGCGGCACATGCTGGCGGCAGGTCAGTTTTCTGGAAATGCCTTATTGTCCGGTTATGGGCACCCCTTTTACCCATGATTTTGGCGCGCAATTCTTGTGCGCTGAAGCGATTGCGGATCCCCCGCCATTTCGCCGTTTGCGTTCAGTGGCGCTCCATGGCGGCAGTGTGCGCTATGCAAGTGTCTCATTAAAATATCATGACCGGCTTGATCTTGCCCCATGGATGGCGCGATGGATGCTGCGTGCAGGCCATGAATTGCTGCGTGATTGTGATGTGATTATTCCTGTGCCGTTGCATCGCAGGCGTTTATGGCAACGCCGTTATAATCAGGCGGCAGAGCTGGCGCGGGCACTGGGGCATAAAAGCGGCAGGCATTATGAGCCGGCTGCACTGCAGCGAATCAAACACACCCATCAGCAGGCAAGTCTCAGCCGCAAGGAAAGGCAGGGTAATGTGGCCGGTGCTTTTGTGGTGCCGGAAACAGAGCGGATAAAGGTGCAGGGGCGTTCTGTGTTGCTTGTGGATGATGTTTATACCACAGGTGCAACAGCGAAGGCTGCCACCCGCGCCCTGATAAAGGCGGGCGCGTGCTCGGTGGATGTGTTGACTTTCAGCCGGGTATTGCCTTCTGCCGCAAAAGAATAAGGAACCGGTAAAATAATAGAGCCGGAACAATATTTGCACTTGCGGCGAGCCAGACAGCCGGGGCTTGGATCAATGCGCGCATGATTATCATGATTATAAGGCGCAATTTGATCAATGTGAAACGCCTGTGCGGGGCAATTGGCCGGAATGAATGATTTTTGATTTGTTTTGCCAGACGGATTGACACACAAAAACAAAAAGAACAGAGCATTTTTCAACATTCAACTTCAGTTGGAAATGCTCTATAAGCCCTTGAAACCGGAGATATTCAGTATGAAAGTAGAAATCTATACCCGTGATGGTTGCGGCTATTGTATGCGCGCTAAAAAACTACTTGATGAGCGCGCGCCCGGCTATACGGAATATAATGCAACACTCAAGCCGGAATATCGTGCAGAAATGATGAGCCGTTCCGGCGGCACGACTTTCCCGCAGATTTTTATTGGTGATGTGCATGTGGGGGGCTGCGATGATCTTTATGCGCTTGAGCGTGCAGGAAAACTGCAAATATTGCTGGAAACCGGCAAGCTTGGCTGAACAGGAAGCGGGGCTGTCTTTTTTATGCCTGTGAGAGAATAAAGGGGAGTGGAAATGTCGGTCATCAAGGTTGCGGCTGTGCAGATGCGTTCTGACGGTGATATGGCTGCTAATATTGCGGCGCTTGAGCAAATGGTGGGTGAGGCTGCGGCAAAAGGTGCGCAATATGTGCAGACACCTGAAAATACCGGCATTATTCAAAATGACCGCGCGTTGTATCGTGCAAGCCTGCATGCGGAGCAGGATGACCCTGTGGTGCATGCGGCAGGATTGCTGGCAAAACGTCATGCTCTTTATTTGCATATTGGTTCAACCCCGGTCAGGCTGGAAAGCGGGCTGATTGCCAATCGTGCATTTCTCTTCGGGCCGGATGGTGCTAAAATAACAACCTATGACAAGATCCATATGTTTGATGTGGATCTCGATAATGGTGAAAGCTGGCGTGAATCTGATACAATTTCGGCAGGTGAGCGTGCTGTGGTGGCGCAATTGCCTTTTATGAATCTCGGATTGGCAATTTGCTACGATATCCGCTTTCCCCAGCTGTTTCAGGCGCAGGCCAATGCCGGTGCCAATGTGATTTCTGCACCTGCGGCCTTTACCCGCCAGACCGGCGAGGCGCATTGGCATATTTTACAGCGGGCGCGCGCGATTGAAAACGGTGCCTTCCTGATTTCCGCAGCGCAGGGCGGATTGCATAACGGCAATCGTGAGACTTATGGCCATACGCTGATTGTATCACCCTGGGGCAAAATTATTGCCGAGGCAGATCATGATAATCCGGCGGTGATTTATGCCGATATTGATGTGGCAGACAGTGTTGCTGCCCGTAACAAGATACCGAATTTGAAAAATGCCCGCAAATTTGTGCTGGAAATTGTTGCGGCAGGAGGCAAGACAGCTAAAGCATGATGCGGTTTTCTCTGCACTGTGATCAGCTTCATGAGTTTGAAGGCTGGTTTCGCAATAATGAGGATTTCGATAACCAGACCGCACGCGGTCTGGTGCAATGCCCTGTTTGCCATTCGTCCAAAGTGAGCAAGGCGCTGATGGCGCCATCGGTGAGCACTGGCCGCAAAAGGGAAAAAATCGCCGCGACAATGGGTGAGGCGCAGCATAAATTGCTGCAGGAAATGCGTGAGCTGAGCCGCAAGGTAAAGGAAAATGCCGATTATGTCGGCGATCGCTTTGCCGAAGAGGCTCGCAGAATTCACTATGGTGAGGCGCAAAAGCGCGGCATTTATGGCGAGGCAACGCGGGAGGAGGTTACGTCTTTGGTGGAAGACGGCGTGGAAATTATGCCGCTGCCGGTTTTGCCCGAGGATTATAATTAAGCCGCCATGGTGCAAGAACCGGGAATTACAGCGCCGGAATTTGGGATTATAAGCGAGGCTTGGGGGGGGTGTAACTGATCCGCTTAAGGCGGATCAGTTCTCTCGCAATATTATTTAGCGGCGCTGTGCCAGAACCATATAATTTACATCAAGATCGCGTGAGCGGTTCCATGTGTCATTGAGCGGATTATAGCTGACACCGGTTTTTTCAAGAACAGTAAGCCCGGCAGCTTGTAACGGTTTTTCCAGCTCTTCAGGGCGCACAAGTTTTTCATATTGATGGGTGCCCTTGGGCAGCCAGCGCAGCACATATTCCGCACCGATAATTGCAAGCCCCCAGGCCTTGAGGGTGCGGTTGATGGTGGCAACAAATATAAGCCCCTGCGGTTTTACCATTTTTGCGGTTGCCGACATGAACAGATCGACATCGGAAACATGTTCCACCACCTCCATATTAAGAACCACGTCAAATTGCTCGCCGGCCTCAGCCAGCGCTTCGGCAGTGGTGGCGCGGTAGTCGATCTCTATCCCCATTTCAGCGGCATGGATTTTGGCAACCTCAATATTGGTGGCTGAGGCATCTGCCCCCACCACTGTTGCGCCAAGACGTGCCATCGGTTCACATAACAAGCCGCCGCCGCAGCCAATATCAAGAATGCGCAAACCCTCAAGCGGTTTGGCCGCAAGCGGATCACGGCTGAAATATTTGCAGATATTTTCTTTCAGATAATCAAGGCGGGTGGGGTTGAATTTATGGAGCGGGCGGAATTTGCCTTGCGGGTTCCACCATTCACTGGCAATACGCGAGAAATGCGCAATTTCAGCAGGGTCAATCGTGGTGCGGCCGGTTTCCGGTGCCGGCTGTTCCTGCGGGGCAGCGGCAGTGTTTCTGGACGTCTTGGACATAGCAATCTCCATTTCCTCTCCATGGACTTGTCTGTTCATTGATGAAAGTCAAGTATCTTTTCTGTTCATATGCTTGCGAAGTGATCATAATTTCGCTATGTCAACATCTCTTACCTGCAGGGCGTACCGGTTCGTACTGGTTTGCATCAGCGCAGGCTCGTTTTGGTTTTCATTTTCATTTCAGGATATGTCAGCATAATGGCGCGCATTGTGATGAAATTCGGCGGCACTTCGGTGGCCGATATTGACCGGATCCGGAATGTGGCGCGTCACGTTAAACGTGAAGTCGATTCCGGAAATGAAGTGGCAGTTGTGGTTTCGGCAATGGCCGGAAAAACCAACAAACTTGTGGCATGGACGCGTGAGGCATCGCCCATGCATGATGCCCGTGAATATGATGCGATTGTGGCTTCCGGTGAGCAGGTAACCGCAGGTCTTCTGGCGGTTGTGCTGCAATCTATGGGGGTGAATGCGCGCTCATGGCAGGGCTGGCAGATTCCGATCCGCACGGATATGACCCATGGCGCTGCCCGCATCACCGAGATTGACGGTTCTTTTCTTATCAAGCGGTTTGGTGAGGGGCAGGTTGCCGTTATTGCCGGTTTTCAGGGGCTGAGCCCGGATAATCGTATCTCCACGCTTGGCCGGGGAGGTTCTGATACATCTGCCGTGGCCATTGCAGCGGCTGTGAAAGCCGATCGCTGTGATATTTATACGGATGTGGATGGTGTTTATACGACCGATCCGCGCGTGGAGCCCAAAGCCCGCCGTATGGCAAAAATCTCTTTTGAAGAGATGCTGGAAATGGCATCTCTTGGCGCCAAGGTGCTGCAGGTTCGCTCGGTTGAGCTGGCTATGGTGCATAAGGTGCGTACTTTTGTACGTTCAAGTTTTGAAGATCCGCATGCGCCGGGCATGGGGGATCCGCTTAACCCTCCCGGAACGCTGATTTGCGATGAGGATGAAATCGTGGAACAACAGGTCGTAACTGGTATTGCCTTCGCCCGAGATGAGGCACAGATTTCCCTGCGCCGTGTGGCAGACCGCCCGGGCGTATCGGCGGCAATTTTTGGCCCGCTGGCTGATGAACATATCAATGTTGATATGATTGTGCAGAATATTTCTGAAGACGGCTCCAAAACCGATATGACCTTTACGGTGCCGACCGGTGATATGGATAAGGCCGTGCATGCGCTGGAACGAGTGAAAGCCGAGATTGGCTGCGATTCCATCCAGTCGGAAACCGGCCTGGCCAAAATTTCGATTATTGGCACCGGTATGCGTTCGCATGCAGGTGTTGCTGCCACGGCTTTTAAGGCATTGGCGGAAAAAGGCATCAATATCCGTGCTATCACGACATCTGAAATCAAAATATCAATTTTGATTGACAGCGCCTATACAGAGCTGGCGGTGCGTACCCTGCATTCAGTCTATGAACTGGATAAACACTAAAGCGTGTTGGCAGCCGCACCTTATGAGTGGCTGTTTTTGTTGATAAAAGGCAGTGTCGGATGCGCTGCCTTTTTTATTTTCCTGTTTTCTTATTGCTCATTTTGAGTGGTGATATTGCACAATGCAGGTTACCAGCTATGCGTTTGGTGCATAGCTGGTATAAATTAGTAAGATGTAATAACTCTTTGTAAAATTTGAATTCCCTTCACAATTTAATTGTTGGTAAAATTAATTAAATCGATTTTTACCCTGTTTGAGGCCACAAATACGCCATATCGGCGAGTTCATTCAAAAAAATTGATGGGCAAAGCCTAGACGCGTGTGAGAAAAATAATCACAACCAAAGTAAATTAAGCTATGCACACAGCGGTGTGATTCGTGATCGGGCGGCTTGTGTATTATATAGGCGCTGTTACGCATCAGGATGCCGGCTACGGCTGGTTGTCTTGTCAAAGTGGCAGCATATGTATTGAGCATGAGGTATCTGGAGGAGCATTGGGATCTTATGCGTGAGCTGACAGCCGGACCACGGACCTTGCTCAAGCGCCTTCGTGCCCTGATGGCAGAGGCGCTTGAACCGCAGGAACGCCTTGACCGTATTGTGCGCGAAATTGCACAGAATATGGTGGCGGAGGTCTGTTCTTTCTATGTGCTGCGTTCAGATGAGGTTCTTGAGCTTTATGCGACCGAAGGGTTGAACCCGCAGGCCGTGCATCTGGCACAATTGCGGCTGGGGCAGGGGCTTGTCGGCACAATTGCCGCCACGGCGCGCCCGCTTAATCTGACAGATGCACAGAGCCATCCTGCTTTTACCTATTTGCCGGAAACCGGTGAAGAAATTTACAATTCTTTTCTTGGCGTGCCGGTGTTGCGCGCGGGGCGCACAATGGGGGTTCTGGTGGTGCAGAACCGCACCAAGCGGGCTTATCGTGAGGATGAGCTGGAAGCCCTGGAAACAACAGCCATGGTGCTGGCTGAGATGGTGGCGGCGGGCAATCTCACCCGTCTTGCGCGTCCGGGCGTGGAGCTGACCAATGGCCGCTCGGTCAGTTTTAATGGTCTGGCCTATAATGATGGTGTGGGGCTTGGCCATGTGGTGCTGCATGAACCGCGCATTGTGGTAACCAATCTTTTTAATGAAGATATTGCCCATGAAACTGCCCGCCTTGATGAGGCTATGGGCTCGCTGCGCCTGTCGATTGACGATATGTTATCGCGCCGTGATGTGGCGATGGAAGGCGAGCACCGCGATGTGCTTGAGGCCTACCGGATGTTTGCCCATGACCGTGGCTGGATGCGCCGGCTGGAAGAGGCTATCCGCAACGGGCTGACGGCGGAAGCCGCAGTTGAAAAAGTGCAAAGCGATACGCGCGCGCGGATGATGCATTTGAGCGATCCTTATATGCGTGAGCGGTTGAGTGATTTTGATGATCTGGCCAATCGTCTGATGCGGCAACTGATGGGCTATGATCCCAAAACGACCGCAGAAATGATGGCAAAGGATTCCATTATTGTTGCCCGCTCAATGGGGGCAGCCGAGCTTCTGGATTATCCGCGTGAGCGGGTGCGCGGGCTGGTGCTGGAAGATGGCGCAACCACAAGCCATGTGGTGATTGTGGCGCGCGCAATGGGTATTCCGGTTGTTGGCCAGGCCAAGGGCGTGGTGGCATTGGCGGAAAACGGCGATGCAATCATCATTGACGGTGAGGATGGCCGCGTGCACCTGCGCCCGCAAAATGATGTGGAAACCGCCTATGCGGAGAAAGTGCGTTTTCGTGCCAAGCGGCAGGCACTCTATCGTAAATTACGCGATGTGCCTTCGGTAACCAAAGACGGCCAGCCGGTGGCATTGCTGATGAATGGCGGCTTGATTGTTGATTTGCCGCAGCTTGCAGAATCCGGTGCGGCGGGGGTTGGCCTGTTTCGTACTGAGCTGCAATTTATGGTGGCGTCTACTTTTCCGCGTTCCGGCCAGCAGGAAAAACTCTATCGCGCTGTGCTGGAGGCTGCCGGTGACAAGCCGGTTACATTCCGCACGCTGGATATTGGCGGCGATAAGGTTTTGCCGTATTTTCGTGCAAATGCCCATGAAGAAAATCCGGCAATGGGCTGGCGGGCCATTCGTCTGGCGCTTGACCGTCCGGGGCTGATGCGCACGCAGCTGCGTGCCCTGCTCAAGGCTGCAGGCGGGCGGGAATTGCGGATTATGCTGCCAATGGTGACAGAAGTTGCGGAAATCAGGGCTACCCGGGAGATTATTGAACGGGAAGTCAATTATCTGACCCGCTTTGATCATGCATTGCCAAGCAGCCTGAAGGTCGGCGCGATGATTGAAGTGCCCTCATTATTATGGCAGCTTGATGAGCTGATGACGGAAGTGGATTTTGCCTCGGTCGGCTCTAATGATCTGTTTCAGTTTATTATGGCGGTTGATCGCGGCAATGCGCAGATTGCTGATCGTTTTGACCAGTTATCACCAGCATTTTTGCGGGTTTTGCAGCAGATTGCTGAAGTCGGGCGGCGCCATGGCAAGCCGGTTACCCTATGCGGGGAAATGGCAGGAAAACCGCTGACAGCCATGATGCTGATCGGCCTTGGCTTCCGGTCTATTTCCATGTCGGCGGCGGCAATCGGACCGGTTAAAAATATGCTGCTTTCGCTCGATGCTGCAGCATTACATAAAATGCTGGGGGAGCTCGTGCATCGCCCTGATGCCGGCGGATCAATCCGCGAAAGTCTGATCCGCTTTGCCAATGAGCAGCAAATTCCTTTGTAAGGACAAAGGCACTTCGTGTAAATTTTGCAAGCAAATGTTTCCGTTTGCTTGCAAAATGCTTTATGGAAGCGGCCGGAAGCATGACAAACAAAATTTCAGGGATACCGGATGGTTGCACTGCCGCAAGACAGAATAGATCAGTTATTAAAGCGTTTTGTTATGATTGAAGCGCAGATGGCTGATAATCCTGCACCTGAAGCCTATGTGAAACTGGCCTCGGAATATTCAGAGCTGGAAGAAGTGGCGCTGAAAATACGCGAATACCAGAAAGCCAGGCAGGAATTGCAGGAACTGACTGTGATGCGTGACGATACCGGCAATGATGCTGAAATGCGCGCATTGGCCGAGATGGAAATTCCGGATATGGAAGCTGCAATCGCAGCCCTTGAAAATGAAATTCAGATTTTGCTTTTGCCAAAAGATGCGGCAGATGAAAAAAACGCCATTCTGGAAATTCGTGCCGGTACAGGCGGATCGGAAGCCGCTTTGTTTGGCGGGGATCTGTTTCGCATGTATGAGCGTTATGCTGCGGATAAAGGCTGGCGCGTGGAAGTGGTTTCAGCCAGTGAAGGCGATGCAGGGGGCTATAAGGAAATTATAGCCACAATTTCCGGCAGGGGTGTTTTCTCCAGACTGAAATTTGAGTCCGGTGTGCATCGTGTGCAGCGTGTGCCCGAAACAGAAGGCAGCGGGCGCATACATACATCTGCCGCCACAGTTGCCGTCTTGCCGGAGGCGGAGGACATTGACATTGAAATCCGTAATGAAGATATCCGTATTGACACAATGCGGGCATCGGGTGCCGGTGGGCAGCATGTGAATACAACGGATTCGGCTGTGCGTATTACCCATATACCAACCGGTATCATGGTGGTGCAGGCAGAAAAATCCCAGCATCAAAACCGCGCAAGGGCAATGCAGATCTTGCGGGCACGTTTGTATGATATGGAGCGTCAGCGCGCTGAAAGCGAGCGTTCGCAAGCGCGGCGCAGCCAGGTTGGCTCCGGTGATCGCTCGGAACGTATCCGCACGTATAATTTTCCGCAGGGGCGGGTTACGGATCATCGGATCAATCTCACGCTTTATAAGCTGGATCGTGTGATGATGGGCGAGCTTGATGAATTGATTGATGCGCTGATTTCTGATCATCAGACTGCATTGCTGGCAGAATTGGGCGGCAATTGATCATATTATGACAGCTAAGGATATAATTCCCGGTCAGCTCGGCGCATTTTTAACCCATATGCGGCTGCAATTACGCAAGGGTGATATAGAAAGCGCGGATATTGATGCGCGTTTATTATTGCAGCATTTCAGCGGTTGTTCGTTGACTGATTTGGTGGTGCGCGCGGATATGGTGCTGGAGCCGCAGGTGCGGGAGAACCTTCTTGCAGCCCTGCAGCGGCGGCTTGGCGGTGAGCCGGTGCACCGGATTATCGGTGAACGGTCTTTTTATGGTCTGACTTTTACCCTGAATGCCGATACGCTGGAACCGCGGCCTGATACGGAGACACTTGTTGATATGGTGCTGCCGTTTTTACGTGCCCGTTCTGAAGAGCAGGGTTTTGCCGATCTTCTGGATATGGGAACGGGCACCGGTGCGCTGGCGGTGAGCTTGTTGCATGAAGTGCCGCTTGCACGCGCTGTTGCGGTGGATATTGCCGATGGTGCATTGCAGGCAGCGCGCATTAATGCTGCACGCGCCGGTGTATCGGCAAGATTTGCGGCACTTCAAAGTGACTGGTTTGCATCAGTGCGCGGAAAATATGATTTGATTGTTTCGAATCCGCCTTACATTCCGGCTAAAGAAATTGCTACCCTGCACAGGCAGGTGAAAGATTTTGACCCGTATATTGCGCTGGATGGCGGGGCAGATGGTTTGAATTTTTATCGTTCGCTGGCACAAAATTGTACAGCCATGTTGCGGGATGGTGGTATGGTAGCGGTTGAAATCGGCGCCGGACAGGCCTATGATGTGGAAATGATATTTGCACAATCTGCATTTCGTCTGACCGCAAGCGCCGAAGATCTTGCCGGGCATATTCGCGCACTTGGTTTTCAACATTGACATTAATGTTTAATACGGTGAAAAAAGACTTGGAATTTGTTGCAAACACGGCTAGTTTCCCGGCACCGCTGTTATGTTGCTTGTTGTTAAGGCAAGTGAAAGGTGCAGTAACTCCGGACTCATGCATAGCCCTGACTTTAAACCGGTGGTGATTTAAAGCGTTATGCAGCGGTACATCGGACAGGTTTGTCAGCCTGAAATTATGTGTCTGAAGCGATCTGAATATAAATACCGGTCCGGTGATGCGGAATTATATTGCGATGCAGACATTGTATTCAGCGAGGTGTCCGGTGGTTTTTAATCGGTCTCCTTTATGGAGTTGCTGACACGGCAGCACACAACTTTAGTAAAATTATAAGCTGAAAGTGCGGGGCGCACTTTTTGTCATTGTAGTTATGAAATTAGCCGGTTTGAGCCGGGTGATTTCTTCGCCCCTAATCTGAAAAGAGATAAGTATGAGGCCAGGACAGCAGAACAGGCGCATGCGCGGACGGGGAAATAACAACCGCAAGGGCCCTAATCCTCTTTCCCGTAACTATGAAAGTAACGGACCTGATGTAAAAATCAGGGGCAATGCGCAGCATATAGCCGAAAAATATATGACACTCGCCCGTGATGCCCAGGCTTCCGGCGACCGGGTTATTGCAGAAAATTATCTGCAACATGCTGAGCATTATAATCGTATCATTCTGGCCGCACAGGCTCAAAATGTTGTGCCGGTGCAGCGCGATGATGCATTTGACGATGACTTTGATGATGAGGATACGCAGGAACAGGGTGTTTCTGCGCAATCCCATCAGGTCTCTCATACGGAAGTGTATGATGGCAGCGGGCCGCAGCCTGTGATTGAAGGCACGCCGGCTGAAGTGATGTATGGCGAGGAAAATAACCGCGCCGCCAGTCGCAGCCCGCGCCAGCAGAATAACCGGCAAAACCGTATGCAGCGGCAACGCCGGCATCAGCGCCCTGATTATGCAGCCGAGCAAAGCCCTGATTCTGTGCCGGCACCGGCGTTGCAGCCAGCAGAACAGCCGGTTGTTGCTGATGATGAGGCTGTATCTGCACCGGTAATGGCTGATGCGCAGGCTGAAACCGCAGCACCGGTTGTGCGCCGGCGCAGCCGTGCCGCAGCGGCAGAAAATGCGGATGCTGCGGATATGCCGGATAATGATGGTGAAGCATTGCCGGCTCCGCGCACCCGCCGCGTGCTGCGCCCGCGCCGCACAGCCCGTGCTGCCAAGGCGGAAGTCAGCGAGCAGGATCAGGATACGGCTCTGGCTGAAACAGAATAAGCCTGATGTGATTTCAATTCTCAAAAACCGGCGGTTTTCGCCGGTTTTTTTATGCGCACATTCTTTGGCAACACTGTTTAAAATAAAAACGGTAATGTGCATTGATAAGAAAAATCTCTTATCAATATATCAGGCTGCGGGCATGCCGGAACATTTTTATTGTTTCTTTTCCGCCCCTTGCAGAGGTGCGGGCGCTGCCCCATATCCATGATAACAACAGCCGCAGAATATGTCACAAAACAGAAGACCGGCTATGGTGTTCGGTTATTCCCTGCTCCTGCATTTCTCGGATGTGTTAAAATGACTTCTGCCTGTAAGGGGGAGTCGTCACCACAGATCTGCCGGTGCCTGTTTAAAGGGCCGGCAGCGAAAAGGAGACAAGATGAATATTGAAAAATACAGTGATCGCGTACAGGGTTTTATTCAGTCTGCGCAAGGTTTTGCCTTAAATTCCGATAATCAGCAATTCATGCCTGAACATCTGCTCAAGGTTTTGGTGGATGATGAGGAAGGGCTTGCGTCAGGTTTGATTGAGCGAGCCGGCGGCCGTATTGCCGATGTAAAACTCGGGTTGCAGACAGCACTTGCCAAATTGCCGAAAGTGACCGGCGGTAACGGCCAGCTTTATCTGGCGCAGCCGCTGGCAAAAATTCTGACAACGGCAGAGGAACTGGCAAAAAAAGCCGGTGACAGCTATGTTACGGTTGAGCGTCTGCTCACGGCTTTTGCCATGGAAAAAAGCGCAAAAACCTATGAAATCCTGACAAATGCAGGCGTGACAGCCAAGGCACTTAATGAGGTGATTAATCAGATGCGCAAGGGCAGAACCGCAGACAGTGCTTCAGCGGAAGCAAATTTTGAAGCACTTAAAAAATATGCCCGCGACCTGACAGAAGATGCGCGCTCCGGCAAGCTTGATCCGGTGATTGGCCGTGATGATGAAATCCGCCGCACTATTCAGGTTTTGTCGCGCCGCACAAAAAACAATCCGGTGCTGATTGGTGAGCCGGGCGTGGGTAAAACCGCGATTGCTGAGGGGCTGGCACTGCGTATTGTGAATGGTGACGTACCTGAATCGCTGAAAGACAAACGCCTGATGGCGCTGGATATGGGGGCGCTGATTGCCGGTGCCAAATATCGCGGTGAATTTGAAGAGCGGCTTAAAGCCGTGCTCAATGAGGTGCAGGCTGCGGCTGGTGAGATCATTCTCTTTATTGATGAGATGCATACGCTTGTTGGTGCGGGTAAATCGGATGGCGCAATGGATGCCTCCAATCTGCTCAAGCCGGCGCTGGCACGTGGCGAGTTGCATTGTGTGGGCGCTACAACGCTGGAAGAATATCGCAAATATGTGGAAAAGGACGCAGCACTTGCCCGCCGTTTCCAGCCGGTATTTGTTGATGAGCCGACGGTTGAGGATACAATTTCGATCCTGCGCGGTTTGAAAGAAAAATATGAACAGCATCATAAGGTGCGTATTTCTGACTCGGCGCTGGTTTCGGCTGCAACTTTGTCCAATCGCTATATTACCGATCGTTTTCTGCCGGATAAGGCCATTGACCTTGTGGATGAGGCGGCAGCGCGTTTGCGCATGCAGGTGGATTCCAAACCGGAAGAGCTGGATGAGATTGACCGTCGCGTCATGCAGTTAAAGATTGAGCGGGAAGCCTTGAAACTGGAGACGGATTCGGCCTCAAAAGACCGGTTGCAGCGACTGGAAAAAGAGCTGACAAATCTGGAAGAGGAATCGGCTGAACTGACGGCAAAATGGCAGGCTGAAAAGCAGAAGCTTGGTTTTGCCGCTGATCTGAAAAAGCAGCTTGAAGATGCACGCAATGCTCTGGCTATTGCCCAGCGCAATGGTGAGTTCCAAAAGGCCGGTGAACTGGCTTATGGCACCATTCCGCAACTGGAAAAACAGCTGAATGAGGCGGAAGCACAGGAAAATACCGGCTCTATACTGGAAGAAACGGTTGCTGCCGATCATGTGGCGCAGGTCATTTCACGCTGGACGGGTATTCCGGTTGACCGGATGCTGGAAGGTGAGCGGGAAAAATTGCTGCGTATGGAAGATGAGCTTGGCAAACGCGTGATTGGCCAGGGGGAGGCGGTGCAGGCTGTATCGCGTGCCGTTCGCCGCGCGCGCGCCGGTTTGCAGGATCCTAACCGCCCCATAGGGTCATTTATCTTCCTTGGCCCGACAGGTGTGGGTAAAACGGAGCTGACCAAGGCTTTGGCGTCATTCCTGTTCTCGGATGAGACGGCCATGGTGCGGATTGATATGTCCGAATTCATGGAGAAACACTCAGTTGCCCGTCTGATCGGCGCACCTCCGGGCTATGTCGGCTATGAGGAGGGCGGTGTGCTGACCGAGGCTGTGCGCCGGCGTCCTTATCAGGTGATCTTGTTTGACGAAATTGAAAAAGCGCATCCTGATGTGTTCAACGTCTTGCTGCAGGTGCTGGATGACGGGCGTTTGACAGATGGTCAGGGGCGAACGGTGGATTTTCGCAATACGCTGATTATCATGACGTCAAATCTGGGTGCGGAATATCTGGTATCGCTGAATGAGGATCAGGATGTGGACAGTGTTCGTGACGATGTGATGAATGTTGTGCGTGCATCATTCCGTCCGGAATTTCTCAACCGTGTGGATGAGATTATTCTGTTCCATCGCCTGCATCGCTCGGAAATGGGTGCAATTGTTGATATTCAGCTGGCCAGACTGCAAAACCTGCTCAGTGATCGCAAGATCACGCTGGCAATTGAGGACGATGCCCGCAACTGGCTGGCTGATAAAGGCTATGACCCCGCTTATGGGGCACGCCCGCTCAAGCGTGTCATTCAAAAGCAGGTGCAGGATCCGCTGGCTGAGAAAATTCTTGGCGGTGAAATTCTGGATGGTTCTGTGGTTGATATTGCATCCGGTTCTGATCGCCTGATCTTCCGCGCAAAAAAATAATATCATTCTGCAAGATGCTATAAGCTTTTGTCATCCTGACAGAGAAAAAACAAAAAGGCGGCGCTGCCCTGATGCAGCGCCGTTTTATTTTCAGATCACAGGAAAAATACCTGTCGCTGATAAGATTATTCATTTGTAGTTAAGTTATTAACCATAAAAATGGCCTGATCAGCGGCTAGATGTGAAAAGAAGCCGGTGACAGGCCGGCCAGAATCGCCGGTACGCGTATTTTAAAATTTTAAAAATACCGACCTTTTCAAATTTGCGCGGCTTTATGGCAGGGAATGTGCTGATGACCTGCATAATGGCGCGAATAATAGCGAAGCCGTATTATCACAGATAATATGTGGCATAAGAGTGGGTAGAGCATGCAGAAGAAACGGGGAATTGTACAAAGACTGTTCGCCAACCTGTCACGGACAGCACTGTCCGGTTTGGCGCTGACATCGGGTTTTGTTGCAATCTTTCCTTTAATCAGCAGTGCGGGGGCGCAGGAGCGTCCGGTATTTATGGCTCAGCTTTATGATCCGGGTGAAGAAATTTATCAGGATGATAAGGTTCGGGTTTATATTGACCCCAATGGCCGTCAGGTAACAATGGATCGCCATGGTAAAATTGTGCGGATTCAGGAGCAACCGGGTGGTTACCGGCCGCGGTCTTATCCGCAAAATGATTATCAGGCTCCGGCTAATAATGATAACTGGACGCTGAATGGCCCTGTTGATGGTGGCGCGCCTTATGACGGTTTTGCCAATGTGCCGGATGATGCGGGGCCGGATTATTTTCCGGCTCCGCCGTCTTCAGGCCGCGCTGTGCGAAATGCCGGCGTTGAGCGCCTGCCTTTGCCGCAGGCCAGCACATCCGCCGCGCTTGATCAGAGTGATTTCAGCCCCGCCATTGAAGATCCCTATGGAAACTATCCGCAAAATTCTTCGGCATTGCCGCAGGCCGGAACACCAACACCATCGGTTACTATGCCAAAAGGACAGGGCGCCAAGGCAAAAATTGCTGCCTATCAGATATTGCTGGACCGTGCCGGCACATCTCCCGGTGTGATTGATGGCAGGGCAGGCAGTAATGTTGATAAGGCAATTGCTGCCTATTTTGAGGCAACCGGCAAGAGCCTTAACCCTTCTGATGAGGCGCAGATCAATGCCGAGCTTGAGGCAACGGGCGGGCCGGCTTTTACTGAATATACAATCACGAATGAGGATGTGGGGCGTTTTTATCTGGCGGCAGTGCCAAATGATTATAGTGAAAAGGCAAAATTGCCGGAAATGGCCTATGTCTCACCGCGGGAAATGCTGGCGGAAAAATTTCATATTGATGAAAATTATCTGCAGGAGATCAATCCCGGCATCAGTTTTCGCCAGCCGGGAGAGATTATCCGCGTGCCTAATCTTGGTAAACATAAACGAGCAAAAGTTGCCAGAATCATCGCCGATAAAGGCCGCAAGCAAGTGCGCGGATATGATGAAAATGGCAGGCTGGTGGTTGCCTATCCGTCAACAATCGGCTCTGCGGATAATCCGTCCCCATCCGGCATTGTGACGGTTGAGCGCATCGCTGTTAATCCCAATTATACCTATAATCCGAAGATTAATTTCAAACAGGGTAATAATGACAAGGTGCTGATTGTGCCGCCCGGGCCGAACGGCCCTGTGGGAACGGTATGGATTGCACTTTCCAAACCGACTTACGGTATCCATGGTACACCTGATCCGTCCCGCATTGGTAAAACAAGCAGCCATGGTTGTATCCGTCTGGCAAATTGGGATGCGGAGGAGCTCGCCAAACTTGTTAAACCCGGCGTTACGGTGGAATTTACGGATTAAGAGGAAGACCTTTGTAAGCGGGTTTTCTTTATTGCCATCAAGGGTATAGCTGCGAAATGCCGGAGCACTTCAGTTTGTTTATGGAAACTGAAGTGCTCTGATTTTTATTTTCACGCACTTATATCATACGTAAAACCGCTTCACATTTACGGCTTGCAAGTCTTTTGTTTCAGCCTTTGGCCTGAGCGCTATTGGCCACTTTTGTGGGGGTATCGTCTTTGCCATCAAGCAGTTGGTCAATACGCTTGCGCTCTTTCATGAAAACTTCCAGCTGTTTGCCGCTCAAGGACTGGCTTTGCGGCATGCGGATACGCATCGGATCAACCTTTGCGCCATTGACGATCACTTCATAATGCAGATGCGGCCCTGTTGACAGGCCGGTAGAGCCAACATAGCCAATAATCTGCCCCTGCCGCACTTTTGCACCGGGTATAATGCCAGGGGCAATCGCATTTTGGTGGTTATAACTTGTTTGATAGCCATTGCCGTGGCGAATAATGGTTTGTTTTCCGTAACCATTTGCCCAGCCTGCTTTTTCCACAACACCATTACCGGCAGCCAGAATCGGAGAACCGCGCGGCGCGCGCCAGTCAACACCGGTATGCATACGCACATAGCCGAGGATCGGATGGCGGCGGCTGCCGAATGGTGAGCCGAATACGGCATTAGGCACCGGTTTTCTCAAAAGAAATTGCTGGGCGCTGCGCCCGTTCTCGTCATAGAATTCAACACCGCCATCAGGGGGCTGATAACGGTAGAATTTTCGTGTGGTGCCGCTCATATGGGCACTCACATACAGCAATTGCGATTCTTCATTGGCATTGTCTGAATTTTCAGGCAGTGAGAAAAAAGCCTCAATCGTATCGGAGCGGCTGATCTTGGATTGCAGATCCACATCACTTGCCAGCATTTTAATGAGCTGGCGCACCATGTCATTGGTCATCCCATAAGCAAGGGCAGCCTTATAAACCGCGTCATAAACAGATGGCAATTCACCGCGCAGAGTCGGCGGCGGCGCATTGTCATCAAAGGCTGTCTGCAGAAGCGGGGTCATTTCCGGCTCATCGGAAGGCACATATTGTTTATGGTCATCAAGAGCGACAGTTACAATATGTGTGGTGCCACTATAGAGCGTAACACGGACAATATGATCTTCCTGTCCCGAGGACATAACACCCACACGCAGCACACTGCCAGCCTTGAGACGCGGAGAATTCATCAGCTTGGCAAGGGCTTCCGCAATATTATCTGCGTCCTCCCCCTCATAACCGCTTTTATTCAATGCATCGATGATTTTGGCATCAGTACGGAACGGAATAATATCTTCTGAGAAGCCGCTATTGGCTTCGCCGTCACCCAAACGGTTGCTGATACTGACATTTTCCTGCGTAATACGCACACCAAGCGGCGGTGTCAGGGTGAAGGATGAATCACTGTTACCAAAGCGTAATGGATCAACATAATGCAGTGAAGCAATCTGCACATCACCATCGGTCAGAAGCTGGCCGGTACTGCGAACGACCTTTTCCACCTCATCACTGGTCAGATCCGAAGCAGAGTCGTAATTGTCGGCTGTTACAGGAAAATCAATTGTGCGCAGGCTGATTTCGCTTTCCACCTTGGCGCCATAGATCTGGCCTGTGCTCGCACTTTGTACCGGCTCTTTTGTGCCGCCGGAAAATACGGCCATAGCATCAAAAGGCGGATATTGACGGCTTGTGGGATGATCGGCAGCAAGCGCCATACGCACATACTCAAAAGGTTTGGTGCGGATAACTTCGCGCTCACCAATTTTTTGCATGGTGGAAACATCCATGCGGCGGCGGTCACGGCTTTTTTGTTTGGTAGCCGTTGCAACAACACGGCTTCCCTTTACGCTGTCTTGCGTATCGTTTTTTTGCGGCAGGGTATCTTTATCGGCAAGTTCCGGCGGGGTGGCCAGTTGTTGGCGCCCGTCAAGAGCTGCAAAAAGTGCAACGCCAATCAATAAGGATGCGGTGATTCCTGTAAGAAAAGTGCCGGCCAGCCATCGCGCCGAAATCTCCCGCCTGTCGGGCGGTCCGCGGCGTCCATCGGTAATGAGTGGTGGCTCATCACCCGGATCGCTGGGGGGCGTCACGATCTGCTGATTCATACCGCAGGCTACCATTCCTTAGCATGTGTTTATCCGCTGCCGGCAAATGATGAAAATCCGGCGCGGATTGTTCTTTCGTCTCAGGTAAGGTTTAAAGTTTTGCCTGCCCGTACGCACCAAGTCAATGAGCTGGCAGCAAACAAATGTATTTTGTGTAAAATCATTCCGTGATTATTCAGTCAAGTTCAGGGTGTCTGTATACGACTCGTATTGTCACTCAAGCCCTCATTGCTAATTCCGGAATGGGGCGTGTTTGTGGTTGCAGGCTTAAATTTTACAAAAATAAGGAAAATTATTCCTGCTACAGCTGCAGATTCGCGGAAGACGAGCTCCCGATTCTTTGTATCTGAATAAATTGAGAGCCCAAATGCGGGGCTCAGGATAAACTTATGCACAGGCCCGATGCTTTTCAGGCGGATAAAATCGGGAAGAACCCCACAATTTCAGTGTGTTTCAAAAAATTTTGTCATAAAATATGGATAAATGGTATTTTTGAGTGTTGACAGTTTTGTTTATGGGGGTCTATATAGCGCCACAACGAGGGCGGCCTTGCTGCTAGCGGCAGGGAGTTTCGCCTCTGCGATTGGTTGATTTAAGTTTTGG
>NZ_JBPVTR010000011.1:0-20300 GCF_051851455.1 Pseudochrobactrum albidum | reverse complement strand
ATTGAGAATATGTTCGGAAAACTCAAAGACTGGCGACGCATCCATACTCGCTACGACCGATGCGCGCACACCTTCTTCTCCGCCATCTGCATCGCTGCAACCGTCATCTTCTGGCTAAATCAATGAGTCCTGAGCTTAAATTATCACAATATTTTCCGCTCACGCCGCAGGCTGTGTACTGTCTTGTATTTGTTTTAACCATTATTTGCGGCTGCCTTGTTTATATATTTGTTGAGCGGCCATTATTGCAATATGGCAGGAGGCTGATTGCGCGCAGCCCCAACAAGCTGATCAGTCCCGCTCTATGAAAGGGAAACAATTGCGGAAAAAAAGCGAAATTTATTTGTAAGCTTAAACCAGAACCCGCCACCCATTGTGATCCTTTACAAGTCGCACTTCAAACCAGAACCCACCCTTCATACACAATAAAATTACATAATCAATATTATGGAACTCTACTTTACATCTGCTGTCCTGTAAACAGGTGTCGATTATCAGGTGCTAAAACATAATGCCAATTAACGCTATTATGCCTCCTGTCCGTCAAATCGCGACATTCCATCGCTGCAAAATACCAGATAATATGATAATTACAGATGACTTCGCAGGTTTGCTGCGATAAAAGGCATCCATGTCGAGGAGAGGATAATATCCTGATTCCTGTTTGTCTGCGGGAGAGAGCCGGTTACGGCCACCGAAGGGGAAATCGCCCGAAATCTCTCAGGTACCAAGAACCGCAGAGGGACAAGGCAACTCTGGAAAGTCGGAGGAAACTCCGCGCCGAAGGTGTAAGTAAGCCGGCTCATGGTTTACGAGTCTCTCAGGCTTCCGACAGAGGGGCACATTCATGGTTTTCCGCCTTTGCGGAAGGCAGACGTGTGTCTCTGGAGTAAATAATGGGCGATACATCTTCTTTAAAAAAGCTTCCGTTGGAAGAACTGCATATTGCATCCGGTGCCCGTTTTGGCGGTTTTGCCGGCTGGAACATGCCTTTGACATATCCGCTTGGTGTGATGAAAGAACATCAGCACACGCGCGAACAGGCCGGTTTGTTTGATATTTCGCATATGAAGCTGATCGAAATTTCAGGCCATGATGCGGCGGCTTTATTTGCAAAACTGTGCCCGGCCGATGTCACCAAACTGAATGAAGGCCAGTCAAAATACACATTCCTGCTCAATGATAATGCCGGCATTATTGATGATCTGATTGTTACCCGTCTCGGGCAGGAGCGCTTTATGGTGGTTGCCAATGCCGGCAATGCGGATACCGATATTGCGCATTTCAGCAAGGGTGCATCCGGTCTTGACTGCACGGTCACCCCGCTTGAACGTGTATTACTTGCCCTGCAGGGGCCGCAGGCCGCTGATGTGATGACAAGCCTTGCAACCGATCTTGGCTTCAATGTTGAAAACCTGAAATTCATGCATGGTTTTGAGCCAAAACAGGGCTGGTTTGTGACCCGCTCCGGCTATACCGGCGAAGATGGTTTTGAAATTGCCGTGCCGCTTGATGATGCTCAGGCGCTGGCCAGATTGCTGCTTGGTGATGCCCGTGTTGCATGGATCGGCCTTGCCGCCCGCGACTCCCTGCGCCTTGAAGCCGGCCTTTGCCTGCATGGTCAGGATATTACAGAGACCATTGATCCGGTCTCTGCGGGGCTCACCTGGGCCATTACCAAGGCCGTGCGTGAGACGGCCGCCTTCCCTGCCGCTGCCAAAATTCTGGAGCTGATTGCCAAGGGCACTGAAAAACGCCGCGTCGGCATTAAGCCGGAAGGCCGCCAGCCGGTTCGTGCCGGCACCAAATTGTTTGATGAGGTAGGCAGCGAGATTGGTGAAATCACCTCCGGCGGCTTTGGCCCTTCAGCCGGTTTTCCTGTTGCTATGGGCTATGTCAGAGCCGATCTGAGAGAACCCGGTACTCGTCTTTTTGCGGAAGTCCGCGGCAATAAGGTGCCTGTGCACGTTCACACACTTCCATTTACCCAACCTCGCTATCACAAAGGATAATCGCATGCCTAAAGTCTTTTTTACCGAAGATCATGAATGGCTCAGCGTTGAAGGCGGCATTGCAACCGTCGGCATCACCAACCATGCCCAGGAACAGCTTGGCGACCTCGTTTTCGTGGAATTGCCGGAAGTAGAGCGTGTTGTTGAAAAGGGCGAGGCAACGGTTGTGGTTGAATCCGTCAAGGCTGCCTCTGATGTTTATGCCCCGATCAATGGCGAAATCATTGAGATTAATGAAGAACTGAACGGCAACCCCGCACTTGTCAACAGCGCCGCTGAGGGTGAAGGCTGGCTGTGGAAGATGAAAATTGCTGATGAAAGCCAGCTTGAAGGCTTGCTGGATGCAGCCGGTTATCAGGCATTGGTTGGCTAAAAAATGGCTGCATCATCCCTTCCCTTTGTAGAGCGCCATATCGGTCCGCGCGCTGACGAACAGCAGCAGATGCTCTCGGCGCTTGGCCTGCCTTCTCTGGATGCCCTTATCGCCCAGGCTGTTCCCCAGTCTATCCGTCTTGAGCGCGCGCTCAACCTGCCTGCCCCGCTTGATGAGGCTGCGGCATTGCAGGAATTATCCGAGATTATGGGTCGCAACGTCATAGCCAAAAGCTTTTACGGTGCGGGCTATCACGGCACGCATGTGCCGCCGGTTATCCAGCGCAACCTGTTTGAAAATCCGGCATGGTACACAGCCTATACGCCCTATCAGGCCGAGATCAGCCAGGGGCGCCTTGAATTATTGTTCAATTTCCAGACATTGGTAACAGAACTGACCGGCCTGCCGGTTGCCTGTGCATCTCTGCTGGATGAGGCAACCGCTGTTGCCGAGGCTGCCGGTATTGCTTATCGCCATCACCGCGAAAAACGCCCGAAAATGGTCATCGCCGGCGAATTGCATCCGCAGACGCTCGATGTACTGAACACCCGTGCAGAACCGCATGGCATGATTATTGAAGTCGGCGGCGAAGTGGATACCACAACCGCTGCCGTATTCATTCCCTGGCCGGATACACGCGGTGTCTATGGTGATTTCAGCCGTATCATCGCCAATGCCAAGCAGACCGGCGCTCTGGTTGTGGCTGTTGCCGATCCTCTGGCGCTCACCATCACCCAGCCTCCGGCCTCATGGGGCGCTGATATTGCGGTTGGCTCCATGCAGCGTTACGGCGTGCCAATGGGTAATGGCGGCCCTCATGCTGCCTATCTCAGCGTGAAGGAAAACCTCACCCGTATCATTCCGGGGCGTATTGTTGGCCAGTCGCTCGATGCCCATGGCCGGCCGGCCTATCGTCTGGCATTGCAAACGCGCGAGCAGCATATTCGCCGTGACAAGGCAACATCCAATATCTGTACCGCTCAGGCATTGCTTGCCAATATGGCCGCGGCCTATGCTATCTGGCACGGCCCGCAAGGTCTGGCAAAAATTGCTGATGCCATTCATGCTGTCGCTGCCCGTTTTGCAGCTTCTTTAAAAGCGGCAGGCTTTGCACTGGCCGGCGATACATCCGGTGGCAGGCTGTTTGACACCGTGACTGTAACTGTTGCCGGCAAGGCTCAGGCCTATGCAGATAAGGCGCTTGAAGGCGGCCGTCTGATCCGCGTGATTGATGCGGATACAGTTTCTGTTGCCTTTGATGAGACCTCAACCGAAGAGGATTATCTGGCTCTGGTTGCAGTGTTTGGCGCACAGCCTGCTGAAAAGGCAGCCCGCCTGTTGCCTGATGCACCGCGTGATGAGCATTTCATGACCCAATCTGTGTTTCACAGCTACCGCTCGGAAACAGAGATGATGCGCTTTCTGCGCAAGCTTGCCGATAAGGATCTGGCGCTTGACCGTGCGATGATCCCGCTCGGCTCCTGCACCATGAAGCTCAATGCGGCGGCAGAAATGATGCCGGTTTCATGGCCGGTTGTCAGTGCTCTGCATCCTTTTGCGCCAAGCACACATCTGGAAGGCTATAAAATCCTGACAGATAATCTGGAAAGCTGGCTTTGCGAAGTGACCGGTTTTGATGCCGTATCCCTGCAGCCTAATGCCGGCAGTCAGGGTGAATATGCCGGCCTTCTGGCAATCCGCCGCTATCACCGTAACAATGGCGATAATAATCGCAATATCTGCCTTATCCCTTCTTCCGCACATGGCACCAATCCGGCCAGCGCCCAGATGGCAGGCATGAAAGTGGTTGTTGTAAAATGCCTCGACGATGGTGATATTGATGTGGCCGATCTCAAAGCCAAGGCCGAGCAATATCGTGACACGCTGGCCGCATTAATGATTACCTATCCATCCACCCATGGCGTGTTTGAAGAGACCATTCGGGATATCTGCACCATTATTCACGATAATGGCGGTCAGGTGTATTTTGACGGCGCAAATCTCAACGCGCTTGTCGGGCTGGCACGCCCTGCTGATATCGGCGCAGATGTTTGCCATATGAACCTGCACAAGACCTTCTGTATTCCTCATGGCGGCGGCGGCCCGGGCATCGGCCCGATCGGTGTTCGCAGCCATCTTGCCCCTTTCCTGCCGGGGCATGTCAATGCAGGCAGCAACCATGCGGTTGCCGCAGCCCCTTTTGGCAGCGCCTCAATTCTGGTTATCACATGGATGTATATCCGTATGATGGGTGGTGCGGGTTTAAAACGCGCAACGGAAACAGCCATTCTAAACGCCAACTACATTGCCGAGCGGCTTAAAGGTCATTATCCGATCCTTTATACCGGTGCCAATGATCGTGTTGCGCATGAATGTATTGTTGACACCCGCGTGTTGAAAGACACAGCCGGCATTACCGTTGACGATGTTGCCAAACGCCTGATCGACTATGGTTTTCATGCGCCAACCATGTCCTGGCCGGTTGCCGGAACATTGATGGTGGAGCCAACAGAATCCGAGCCGAAAGCTGAAGTGGATCGCCTGTGCGATGCGCTGATCTCAATCGCGCAGGAAGCTGCCAAAGTGGCTGCCGGGGAATGGCCGCAGGATGATAATCCGCTGGCCAATGCCCCCCATACTGTAGCCGATACCATGGCAGATGAGTGGAACCATCCCTATAGCCGCAAAGAAGCCGCCTTCCCTGCCAAAACCATTGATCCGGCTTCCAAATACTGGGCTCCGGTATCGCGCATTGATAATGTGGGCGGTGATCGTAACCTGATCTGCTCCTGCCCGCCGATGGATGCCTATACGGATTAAAAAATTATGCCGCCGCTTTGTTTCAGAAGCGGCGGCACCGGCAAAAGGCATTGTGCCTTTGCATAATCTGATTTTAAAAACAGGGGTTGCGCCGGAAAATGCAGCCCCTGTTTTTTTGGAAAACAAAAAATTATGCGACAATAGTCTAACGTGATGCAATTTTTCTTTCATCATGCGGCTCAGGGGAGTAATCGCTCACAATGCTTGTCTGAAAAAAGGAATCACGCCGGAAGGCCGATTTGTCAGGCAAACATGCAGAAATCAAAAACAGAATATTTTCTTGGACTTATACGGAGGGGAAATATTCTGGCAGATGAATTGTGAGGCATACTGAATGACGACTGCATCCGGGCACTCCCACCCGCAAAACCTTCAAGACGAACCGCATCTCGCCCGTAATCTTAAAAACCGTCACCTGCAGCTGATTGCCATTGGCGGTGCAATCGGCACCGGCCTGTTCATGGGTTCCGGCAAAACAATCTCCCTTGCCGGTCCATCGATCCTGCTGGTTTATGCGATTATCGGCTTTATGCTGTTTTTTGTCATGCGCGCATTAGGCGAGCTGTTATTATCCAATCTTGAGTACCGCTCTTTCGCAGATTTCGCCGGTGACTATCTGGGGCCATGGGCACAATTTTTTACCGGCTGGACCTATTGGCTGTGCTGGATTGTAACCGGCATTGCCGATGTTGTGGCTGTGGCCGGCTATATGTCATTCTGGTTTCCGGAACTGGCCTTATGGATTCCGGCACTCGGGCTGATTGTTATACTGGTCACACTCAATCTGCCAAATGTGCGCAATTTCGGAGAGATTGAATTCTGGTTTGCGCTGATCAAGATCATCGCCATTGTCTCACTTATCATAACCGGCGTTGTTATGCTGTCATCGGGCTATGTATCGCCCAATGGCACTGCCGCCTCTGTCACACATTTGTGGGATCAGGGTGGTTTTTTCCCTAACGGTTTCTTTGGTTTTGTGGCCGGTTTCCAGATCGCGGTTTTTGCCTTTGTCGGTATTGAGCTTGTTGGCACCGCAGCCGCAGAAACAGAAAATCCGGAACGCAATCTGCCAAAGGCAATCAATTCAATTCCGGTGCGTATCGTTCTGTTCTATCTTGGCTCGCTCTTTGTAATCATGACTGTAATGCCATGGAATCAGGTTGATCCGGCTAACAGCCCGTTTGTCACCATGTTCTCGCTGGCAGGGCTTGGTATTGCCGCCCATGTGGTCAATTTTGTTGTGCTCACTTCTGCAACTTCCAGTGCTAATTCCGGCATTTATTCCACGTCACGCATGGTGTTTGGTCTGGCCAGCCATGCATTGGCGCCAGAAGTGCTGGGCAAGCTTAACCACCGCAAAGTGCCGGTTAATGCGCTGTTTTTTTCCTGCACATTCCTTCTGGCAGGCGTTGTGCTGCTTTATGCAGGGCAAAGCATTATCGAGGCCTTCACCATTGTGACCACGATTTCGGCGCTTTTGTTTATCTTTGTCTGGTCGATCATTCTGGCTTCTTATGTGCAATATCGCCGTAAGCGCCCTGATCTTCATGCAAAATCAAACTTCAAAATGCCCGGCGGTTATGCTGCTGTGGTAATGGTTTTCGCATTTTTTGCCTTTGTCCTCTGGGCTTTGCTGCAAAAAGAGGATACGGCACAGGCTCTGCTGGTTACACCTTTCTGGTTTGTGCTGCTCGGTGTAATTTATTTCTTTATGCGAAAAAAGAATATATAAATGATTGCAAAGGCCACTCATATGAGTGGCCTTTTTTTACAACAACACCCAGCGGATCAATGGCGCGGAAAAAACATTAACCAGCCCGACCAGCACCATCACCAGCCCGGCAATTGTTCCTTCCTGTGCGCCGATCTGCTGTGCCTTTGCCACGCCTGCACCATGGGCGCCCATGCCAAACAAGGCGCCGCGGGCAAGGCCGGATTTTAAAGGCAAAAAACGCAAAAGCGTATCACCCAGGGCTGCGCCAATCACACCGGTAACCACCACAAAAAGCGCGGTCAGGTTGGGCACGCCGCCGATATCCTCAGAAACAGCCATAGCAAAAGGCGATGTAACCGAGCGCGGCAACAGGCTAAGGCGCAGGCTGCCGTCAAGGCTGAGCAGGCTTGCCATCCCCCAGGCTGAAACAATGGCCGCAGTGCTGCCAACCAGAACGCCAAACATCAAAACCAGCCAATATTGCCGGATGACAGCGCGCTGCTCATATATCGGTACGGCAAAAGCAACCGTTGCAGGGCCAAGCAGCATCACCAGCCAATGCGTTGAATTATTATATTCTGCATAGCTGGTACGAAAGATAAGAACAGCAACAATCAGCAATAGCGGTGCGGCAATTAATGGTGAAAACCAGATGCGCGGCCAGCGGCGATAGAGTTTTTTTGCCAAAAGATAAAAACCGATCGTTGCTGCCGACCAGATCAAAGTCATCCAGCCGGTTGCCATTAAATGCGAAGTGAAAACACTCATAAAACAGCCTCACTTCTTAAAATAACGGCTCAGCCACATGCCTGCCTCTACCGCCAGAGCGGTGGAAATCATGACAATAAATGTACCAACCAGAATAACGGTGAGAATTTTAAGCCCTAAAAGCCCCAAAAATTCACGGTGATCCAGCACTGCCAGAACTGCAGGGATGAAAAACAGAAGCATTTCTGCCAGATACCATTGCGCACCACGGCGCACGGTAAGCAGGTTCATGCCACCGGTCAGCAAAAGTACAAATAATAAAAACAAGCCGATGACACTGCCGGGAACCGGTATATGTGTGGCGCGAACAATCCCCTCCCCCAAAACCCAGAAACCGGCGATCAGGGCGATCTGGCCGATCCGGCTATTTTGCACCCAATGACGGACTCCTCCCGACATATGAGCTGGAGACATTTTATAACACTCTTTTAAATGGATTCAGTTGTCCCTTTATATGTTACCTTCATTCATGATAAAAATGAATTGATTGAATAGAATTAAGTCGTAATAGGAATAATTATGGAATTGCGCACATTACGGATTTTTACCGAGGTTGTCCGGCAAGGCGGCTTTACGCAGGCTGCCAAAACCGTCTTTCTCACTCAATCCGCAGTGAGCAAGGCTGTGCGTCAATTAGAAGATGAGCTTGGCCTGACCTTGCTTGACAGGAGCGGCCATAAATCCGTCATGACCGATGCCGGTGAAGTGGTTTTTCAGCGTGCCCTGCGGATTTTGGCAGAGCAGGATGATCTCAAAACCGAGCTGGCTGAATTGCAGGGGCTGACAAAAGGCATATTACGGCTTGGCTTGCCGCCCATTGGCAGCGATACGCTATTTGCACCACTGTTTGCCATATATCGCCGCCGCTATCCCGGCATTGATATTCAGCTTGTCGAGCATGGCTCCAAAAAACTGGAAGATATGGTGCGCAATGGCGAGGTTGATCTTGGCGCATCCCTGCTGCCTGCCCCGGAAGAATTTGACTGGCAGAATGTACGGAAAGAGCCAATTGATGTGCTGCTGCCTGCCTCGCACCCCCTTACCGGCCAATCTGCTATCGCCCTGAAGCAATTGCAGGATTTACCCTTTATCCTGTTTGATGCGGCTTTTGCCCTGAACCCGATTATTCTCAATGCCTGCCGCATACAAGGGTTTTCCCCGATGGTTGCCGCGCGTTCCAGCCAGATCAATTTCATTATCGAGCTGGTACATGCCGGACTTGGTATCGGCTTTCTGCCGCGGCTGATTGCCGAGCAGCGCGTGCGCCCCGGTGTGTGCCATATCACCATCAGTGAACCTGCGCTTTCCTGGGATATGGCCTGGGTCTGGAGGCGGGGTGCATATCTACCTCATGCGGCACGCGCATGGCTTGAACTTGCAGCCGGCTTTCAGCAATAAACAGGCAGGAACTGGATTTTTTCGGCAAAATAAGGCCGATACATATAAAAAATCCTCCTGAAAATAAGGTGCCCTTCCCAGTTAGAAACCAAGTTCATGCGTATAATTCATAACCAAAGTGCAAATAAGGGTTTGCAGTCTGCGCCCAATCGTTTGACAATAAGGCAAATTTATCAGGAGATATAAAAGTGAATGATATGACCCGGTTTTCATGGAGCGACCCGTTCCTGATTGAAGATCAGCTGACTGATGATGAACGCATGATCCGTGATTCTGCTGCAGCTTTTGCTAAAAGTGAATTGCTGCCGCGCATTGAAGAAGCCTATCTGGAAGAGGCTGTGCAACCGGAACTGTTCCGTCTGATGGGGCAGGCCGGTCTCCTCGGCGTAACCCTGCCGGAAAAATATGGCGCAGCGGAAGCCAATTATGTTTCCTATGGTTTGATTGCCCGTGAGATTGAACGTGTTGATTCCGGCTACCGTTCAATGATGAGTGTGCAGTCCTCGCTCGTTATTTTCCCGATCTTTACTTATGGTTCAGAAGAACAGAAAGACAAATATCTGCCTGGTCTTGTTTCCGGCGAATTGATCGGCTGTTTTGGCCTTACCGAGCCGGATGCCGGTTCTGACCCTGCAGGCATGAAAACCCGCGCGGAAAAGACCGCAAATGGTTATAAGCTCTATGGCTCGAAAATGTGGATTTCTAATTCCCCGATCGCCGATGTTTTTGTGGTCTGGGCAAAATCCGCAGCACATGACAATCAAATTCGCGGCTTCATCCTTGAAAAAGGCATGAAAGGTTTAAGCGCGCCAAAAATCGGCGGCAAGCTTTCCTTGCGCGCATCTGTTACCGGTGAAATTGTGATGGATGGTGTGGAAGTCGGTGAAGACGCATTGCTGCCAAAAGTATCCGGCCTTAAAGGTCCGTTTGGCTGCCTTAACCGCGCCCGTTACGGCATTTCCTGGGGGGTTCTTGGTGCGGCGGAAGATTGCTGGCACCGTGCACGCCAATATGGCCTGGATCGCAAACAGTTTAACCGCCCATTGGCACAGACCCAGCTGTTCCAGAAAAAACTGGCGGATATGCAGACAGAGATCACGCTTGGCCTGCAAGGCTCATTGCGTGTTGGCCGCCTGATGGATGAGCATAAATTTGCACCGGAAATGATCTCGCTGATGAAGCGTAACAATTGCGGCAAGGCACTAGATATTGCCCGTCAGGCACGTGATATGCATGGCGGCAACGGCATCCAGATTGAATATCATGTGATGCGCCATGCGCAAAATCTGGAAACAGTCAACACTTATGAAGGCACCCATGATGTGCATGCGCTGATCCTCGGCCGTGCGCAGACCGGCCTTCAGGCATTTTTCTAAAAACTATAACCCGTTTTCTCAACTTGCGCCGGTGCGGTTTTTCCGTTCTTAAATCCGGCGCAAATGATGAAAACGGGTTTTTTATACCGGAGCAAATCTGATGCAGGCGCCGCTGGAAGGCATAAAAGTCGTTGAACTGGCACGTATTCTTGCAGGGCCGTGGATCGGCCAGACACTGGCCGATCTCGGTGCGGATGTTATCAAGATAGAAAGCCCTGAAGGTGATGATACCCGCAAATGGGGGCCGCCCTATATTGATGACGGCGCAGAGCAATCTGCTGCTTATTATCATGCCTGCAACCGCGGCAAACGTTCAATCACCTGCGATTTTCGAAAAGAAAGTGACCGCCAGACAGTACTCAGACTGATTGAGAGCGCCGATGTGGTGGTTGAGAATTTCAAGCTTGGCGGTCTGGCCAAATTCGGGCTTGATTATGAATCACTGAAAAAAATCAATCCGCGTCTGATCTATTGCTCGGTTACCGGCTTTGGCCATGACGGGCCTTATGCAGCGCGTGCCGGATATGATTTCATGATACAGGGCATGAGCGGTATTATGGATATTACCGGTGATCCGAAAGGTGAACCACAGAAAATCGGCGTGGCACTGGTAGATATTATTACCGGCCTTTATGGCGTGATTGGTATCCAGTCGGCGCTTCTGCATCGTCAGGCAACCGGTCTTGGCCAGCATATTGATATGTCGCTGTTTGATTGTATGACCGGCGTTCTTGCCAATCAGGCGATGAATTTTCTTGCCTCCGGCATAGCGCCAAAACGCCTTGGTAATGCGCATCCCAATATTTCCCCCTATCAAACCTTACCGGTCAAGGATGGCTATTTTATCATTGCCTGCGGTAATGACGGACAATTTGCCAAGCTGGCGGAACTTCTGGGATTGGCAGAACTTGCAAATGATGAGCAATTCCGCACCAATGCGGCACGTGTACAAAACCGCGATGCGCTCACTGCAATGCTGGAAGCAAAAACCCGCAACTGGTTGCGCGATGATCTTCTGGCAGCACTGGAAAAACTTGCAGTGCCTGCAGGCCCTATCAACACGATTGCCGATGTGTTCAGCGATCCCCAATTTATTGCACGCCAAATGCGGGTGGATAATCAGGGCGTGCCGGGCTTGCGTACACCGCTGAAATTTTCCAATGCCAAACTGAAAACCAACCGCCGCTCCCCGCGTCTGGGCGAACATACGGCTGAGATTCTGGCAGAACTGGATAAAACCAAGATTTAACGCCGCTGCGGTCATCCTGTTTTTCAATCAAAACCATTCTGGAAATTGCTCTTAAGGCTGCTTCAGGCAGCCTTTTTTCTTAAATAATCAGGCTATCGGGGCAAAGATGAATCATAATGCGATAAATTTTCGGTGATTTTACTGTTAAAGCTCTTCATTTCAGCCGGCTTCCACGCAGCAGACCTGAAAAAATATCATATTTTTCATGGATTAAATTTTACTAAAACTCTTTTTACGGCTTTATCCATATAATCCTTTGAATAATATATGTTTTTATAATATGTTTTTCCTTTGTTCTTTGTAATAAAATTATAAAGAAATCGCAATATTATTTTTAATAATACAATCTTTCGATTTTACATAATAATAATTTTCCTGACGGAGAATGATGGCCATCAACTGGCAAATAAGATGTTTGACTCTGCGTTAAAAAATTATACTAGAATTCAGATCCGGACTTTAAACAGGGAGGGTTCTATGTATCGTCAGATTTTACTCGCAGGTGTCTGCGCACTTGCCCTTGGCGGCACTGCTTTTGCAGAAGTTGTTCTCAATCGCGGTAATGATACCGATCCGGCAACGCTGGATCATCACCGCACATCGACTGTTGCGGAAGGTAATGTGCTGCGGGATCTATATGATGGCCTTGTCATACAAGATGCGGATGGAAAAGCCATACCAGGTGCAGCTAAATCATGGGACATATCCGAAGACGGATTAACTTATACATTCCATCTTCGCGATGACGGGAAATGGTCAAACGGCGATAAAGTAACCGCGGGAGACTTCCTGTTCACATTCCGCCGCATTATGGACCCCAAAACGGCTGCCGGTTATGCCAGCATATTGTTTGCAATCAAAAACTCTGAAGATGTGGTAAGCGGCAAAAAACCGCTGGAAGAACTTGGCGTTGAAGCTGTTGACGATGCAACCCTGAAAATTACGCTCCACACCCCGACACCTTATTTTCTTGAATTGCTGACCCACCAGACCGGTCTGCCAATGAACAAGAAAAGTGTTGAGGAAAACGGCGACAAATTCACCACACCCGGCAAAATGGTAACCAATGGCGCCTATCAGCTGGTCAGCTTCACCCCTAATGACAAAATCGTCATGAAGAAAAATCCGTATTATTATGATGCGGATAATGTGAAGATTGACGTAGTCAACTGGATTCCGTTTGAAGACCGCGCCACCTGCATGCGCCGTTTTGAGGCCAAGGAAGTGCATATCTGCTCCGATGTACCGGCAGAACAGCTTGGCTATGTGAAGAAAAACCTTGCCGAGGAGTTCCGTTTAGCGCCTTATCTCGGCTCTTATTATTTACCGGTCAAAGGCAAGACCGCAGACAGCAAGCTGAAAGATCCGCGCGTTCGTGAGGCCATCTCCATGGCGCTGGATCGTGAATTTATCGCAGATCAGGTATGGCAGGGTACAATGATACCAGGCTATTCCATGGTTCCTCCGGGCATTGCCAATTATGTTGAAGGCGGGGTGAAGGCAGATTATGCCGGAGAAGATATGCTGGAGCGTGAAGATAAGGCCAAGGCCTTGCTGAAAGAGGCAGGCGTTGAGCCCAATACCCTGTCTGTTGAGCTCCTCTACAACACCTCCGAAAACAACAAGAACACTATGGCAGCAATTGCCGATATGTTGGGCAATATCGGCATCAAAGCCACGCTGAATGAAACGGAAGGGGCTACCTATTTCAACTTCCTGCGGGAAGACGGGCCGTTTGATATTGCCCGCGCCGGCTGGATTGGCGATTATAATGACCCGCAGAACTTCCTGTTCCTGACAGAAAGCAATGTCAGCTTCAACTATTCCAAGTGGAAAAATAAAGATTATGATGCGCTGATGGCCAAGGCTGCCATCACCACGGATCTGAAAGAACGCGCCAATATTCTGGCCGATGCGGAACGATTGATGCTGAAAGAAACCGCGGTTATTCCTGTGATGTATTATTCCTCACGGGCTCTGGTCTCCAAGCAGGTTGAAGGCTGGCATGACAACCTGCTGGATGTGCATAAAACCCGCTGGCTGTCCTTAAAACAGTAAAAATTTTTTATGCCCTGCAGGTTGTGGCTCTGTCCGTACAGCCTGCAGGGTAACCAATCTATTTTTAACCATTTGACAGTCCGCTTTTTTACAGGACTGCAGTCAGGAAAATCATATGTTGAGCTATACGCTGCGGCGGCTGGCCAGCGCGATCCCGACGATATTTATCATCATCACGCTGACCTTTTTCATGATCCGGCTGGTGCCTGGCGGCCCGTTTGATCTGGAGCGCCCGATTGATCCGCTGATCCTCGAAAACCTCAAAAAAGCCTATAATATGGATGCGCCTTTATGGCGGCAATATCTGATCTATCTGGGCAATTTGCTGCATGGTGATCTGGGTCCGAGCTTTGCCCGCCGTGATTTTACGGTCAATGATCTGTTTGCCTCCGGTCTGCCGGTTTCCATTTTGCTCGGCTCCCTCGCATTAACGCTGGCAGCCGTCCTTGGCACAATTCTCGGGGCACTGGCCGCTTTACGCCAAAATTCCTGGCTTGATTATACAATTGTTGCTTTGGCGACTTTTGGCATCACCACACCAAATTTTGTTGTTGCTCCGCTGCTTAGTCTGTTCTTTGGCGTTATTCTCGGCCTTGTTCCGGCGGGTGGCTGGTCTTCAGCTGATATAAGCTACTGGATTCTGCCCATCACCACGCTGGCCTTGCCGCAGGTGGCCGTGATTGCCCGTCTTGTACGCGGCTCAACCATTGAGGCACTGCGTGCCAATCATGTGCGCACAGCGCGCGCTTATGGTCTGCCTGCCCGTATTGTTGTCGGCGTTCATGCATTGCGTGCAGCGCTTTTGCCCGCCGTCTCCTATCTCGGTCCAACCGCTGCAGCTCTTCTCACCGGATCTGTGGTTGTGGAGACTATTTTTGGCATTCCGGGCATCGGACGTTATTTTGTTCAAGGCGCGCTCGGGCGCGATTATACGCTGGTGATGGGCACGGTTGTGGTCATTTCTGTCTTTGTCGTGCTGTTCAATCTGCTGGTTGATCTGATTTACGCCTATCTTGATCCGCGGGTGCGCTATGACTGATATTTCCGCTAATTTGCCATCCCATGGCGCGCCGGAAAACAACAATAATGTTGCTGGCCGCTCACTCTGGCAGGATGCATGGATAAGGCTCCGCCGCAATCGCGCGGCGGTAGCCAGTGCCATTGTGCTGGTTATCCTTTCCCTCGTCGGCATTTTCGGGCCAATGATCAGCCCGCATCCTTATGAAAAAATCTACCCGCAATTTGTGCGCGTAGCGCCAAGCCTTGAGGCCTATCCGCGTGCTGATACAATTATTCCGGGTCTTGAGCGGGAAATGGCGCGTGCGCGCCTCAAAGGCGGTGAACCGGAACTTTCCGGCTCCAAACTGACCATTGATGTGACATCAAGCACCGGCCGCGAGCTGGATGAGCGGGTATTGCGCTATTTTGATCGTTCCGACCTGTTCAGCAATCCTGCAATCGAGCTCTCCCCTGATAAATTAAGCGGCAGGCTCTCTCTGGATGTCACACGCAATTATTTTTTCTTCGGCACGGATAATCTTGGCCGCGATATGATGACCCGCACCTTTATCGGTGTGCGTATTTCGCTGGCTATCGGCCTGCTTGCTTCCGTCATGGCTCTGGTGCTTGGCGTTGGCTATGGTGCAATATCCGGTTATCTCGGCGGTCGTGTTGACAATATCATGATGCGTATTGTCGATATTCTCTATTCCCTGCCGTTTATATTCTTTGTGATTTTGATGCTGGTGTTTTTCGGCCGGTCAATCATCATCATTTTCATTGCCATTGGCGCAACAGAATGGCTGGATATGGCACGTATTGTGCGCGGTCAGACCCTCAGCCTCAAACGGCAGGAATTTGTGCAGGCGGCAGAAGCACTCGGCGCAACACGGCGCGGCATCATCACCCGCCATATTATCCCCAATGCATTGGGGCCGGTGATTGTTTTTGTCACCCTTCTGGTGCCAAAAGCCATTTTGCTTGAAAGTCTTCTGTCGTTCCTTGGTCTTGGTGTTCAGGATCCGATGACCTCGCTCGGACTTTTGATCTCTGAAGGCGCGCAAAATATGCGCGGCGCTTCATGGCAGCTGATTTTCCCTGCGATCACCCTGACACTCATTCTCTTTGCGCTGAACTTCCTGGGCGATGGCCTGCGTGACAGCCTTGATCCGAAGGATCGTTAAGATGACAGCAGAAACAGTCTTGTCTGTACGCGATCTGCGTGTAACTTTTACAACCAATGACGGGCCGGTTCATGCCGTGCGCGGCATTGATCTTGATGTTAAAACCGGTGAAACCCTTGCCATTGTTGGCGAATCCGGCTCCGGAAAAAGCCAGACGACCATGGCGCTTATGGGGCTGCTTTCACAAAACGGCACGGCAACCGGTCAGGCGCTCTATCGCGGACAGGATCTTATCAGCATGTCCGACAAGGAGCTGAACAAGATCCGCGGCGCCAAAATCACCATGATTTTTCAGGAGCCGATGACCTCGCTTGATCCGCTCTATAAAATCGGCGACCAACTGGCCGAGCCTTTGCGTTTTCATCGTGGTATGAGCAAGGCACAGGCACGTCCGCGCATTCTGGAATTGCTGAAGCTGGTGGGCATACCCGAGCCGGAGCGACGGATTGACAGCTATCCTTATGAATTATCCGGCGGGCAGCGCCAGCGCGTGATGATTGCCATGGCACTGGCCAATGATCCCGATATCCTGATTGCCGATGAGCCGACAACGGCGCTGGATGTTACCATTCAGGCGCAGATACTGGAGCTTCTGGCTGATCTGCAAAAACGCCTTGGTATGGCTATTATCTTCATTACCCATGATCTGGGGATTGTGAAGCGATTTGCTGATCAGGTCTGCGTTATGCGTGCCGGTGAAGTGGTGGAAAATGGCTCCACAGCGCAGATTTTCAATGCTCCAAAGCATGATTATACGAAAATGCTGCTCGATGCCGAGCCGGAAGGCAGCAAGGCCCCGCCACCAAAAACAGCCCCTGTGCTGATTGAGGCTGATAATGTTTCCGTCACTTTCAATCTGGCCAAAGGCTGGCTCAAACCGCAAAATGTATTGCGGGCGGTGGATGGCATATCCTTAAAACTGCGACAGGGGCAAACCATTGGTATTGTGGGAGAATCCGGATCAGGAAAATCCACACTCGGGCGCGCTGTTTTACGGCTTTTAAAGTCTGATGGCCGTATTGCCTATCTTGGCAGGGAACTGCCAACAAATGCACAGGAAATGCGCGCAATGCGGCGCGAATTACAACTGGTGTTTCAGGATCCGTTCGGCTCACTCAGCCCGCGTATGACCGTGGGGCGGATTATCACTGAAGGTCTGCTGATCCATGAGCCGCAACTCTCGGCTAAAGAGCGTGATCAGCGTGCCGGCGAGGCCTTGAAGGAGGTCGGCCTTGAGCCATCCATGCGCAACCGTTATCCGCATGAATTTTCAGGCGGGCAGCGTCAGCGCATTGCCATCGCCCGCACCATGATTCTTAAACCCAAAGTCATTGTGCTGGATGAACCAACCAGTGCACTTGACCGCTCGGTACAAAAACAGGTTGTAACATTGCTGCGTGACCTGCAGGAAAAATATGGCCTGTCTTATTTGTTTATCAGCCATGATCTGGCCGTTGTGCGCGCGCTTTCTGATTATATTCTGGTGATGAAAACCGGAAAAGTCGTGGAAGAAGGGCAAACAGAGCAGATTTTTGATGCCCCGCGTGAAGATTATACCAAAGCACTCATGCAGGCTTCTATGAGTGAAAGGCGCTTTGGCTCCTGATTTTATCCGCCCTGCCCGGTTGCTGCAAACAACCGGGCAGGGCGGCAAATCGCACTGTAATTTTATGCTTTGGAATTACAAAAAATTATTATAGAGCTTTGCGCAAAATATTACCGCTGCATATTGTGGCATTACTTCTCCAAGGTCTGTTATGCTCTCTCAAACATTTCGCTTTCCGGTTTGCAAAACATCCCAAGTTTTAAAAACCCTGACACTTGCCGCGATAATTGCGCCATTCTGGGTGGTCGGCGCACAGGCATGGACCGGCGATGATGTAACACAACGTCTGCAGGCTTATCTCAAAGAGCAGATGGTTGAGCTGACCTTTTCCAGGGCTGAGACTGACGGCAGCAATATGTTGCTGCATGATGTTAAGGCAAAACTCCTTATTGATGAGAAGGATAACGAGAGCAACGACACTGATATTACAGACGGCGATGATAATACGGAATCTGTCCTCAATCTTGGTAATGTCCGGCTTGAAGGTATTACAGAGAATGCCGGCGGCGCCTATGTAATTGAAAACGTTATCTTTGACGATAACAAAATCGTTGAAGAAAAATCCGTTATCACCACTGCTGGTGCGCGGATTGAAAAGCTGAAGCTGCCAAAAGATCCGCAATCTGATCTGCTCGGCCGCATGGAATATCTTGAAGGTTTCCGGCTTGATACATTATCTGTTGCCGCAGGCGGCACAGCGGTTTTTTCTCTTAACGGGTTTTATATAACCAAAGAGCCTTACAGCAAAGAAAAAGCCAGCAAATTCACCTGGGGTTTTAAAGCACTCGATATTGATCTGGAAGAAGCCGACAAGATCAGCAAAAAACGCAAAGAGCAAGAAGCTGCCGAATCTGCCACCTCTATTGCAGAGGCTGAAAAGACTGAGCAGGATCAGGCAGATATCGATGGCACAACCGCTGATGATACCAAAATTGCACAAAATGATGCAGGTGAAGATGCAATAGAAGCGATCGCCGCAGATGTTGATGACGATATTGACATGGATGCCGTGCGGGCACTCGGGCTTGGTAAAATCCACCTGTCTGCAGATAGTCAGGGCAGCTGGTCACCCTATAGCGGGCAATATATTATTGATCATATGACCATAAATGGTCAGAATATCGGCAGCTATAATTACAAGCTGCATATGGGCGGTTACGACATGAAATTTATCAAGGCCGTAGCGGATCTCTATGCCAATATTTTGAAAGATGGCGCTGAAAGCACCTCCATGCAGGTCGCTGCATTGGGCATTATACAGCAGCTCTCCATCACAAATATGGAGATGCGCTATGATGATGCGTCCTTTGCCGATAAGCTGATTAATTATCAGGCGCAAAAACAATCAAAAACGCGCGCGGAACTGGTGGATGAGATAAAGGCGCAATTGCAAGCCGGCGTCCTGTATTTTGACAATGAACCCCTTGTGCAACAGGCGGCAAAGGCTGTCGGAGAATTTCTGGATCACCCGCAATCGATTACTATCAAAATTCAGCCCGAACAACCGGTCAGCTTTGCTATTCTTGCAGCGGTGGGCATGGCTGAGCCAAAAAAGCTGTGGTCTGCTCTGAATGTAATTGTTGAAGCCAATTGATGCCTCCAAGTTTTATCCAGTTTTGAGTTCGCCCCAGAGGTTTTTTATTTCTGTTTGTGGGTTGATAGCGGTGGGATATCCCATTCGTCGTCGCCCCATCCCCGATCATGTTTTTTTGCGCAGGCGGTTTTCCAACGTGACGCCGGCCAATGCCTCCTTCAGGTCACGGCTTTCAAAACGCAGTGGCTTAACCTCATCACTGGTCGCCGAACGGCTAGTATCGCCAGCAAGGCGTTTCTTGCCTGCTTCGAGAAATTCCTTCGATCAGCTATAGGCTCTCGGCGATCCCTGCGCGGCGGCACAGTGCAGCATTGCTGTCTTCGCCGCGAAGACCGTCCAGAACACTGCGGATTTTATCCTCTGCCGAATAATGCTTGCCCGTTGCGCGCCGTATGTCCTTGATCGTCTTATCTGCAGCAGACCTTTGCGAAACGGTTTTCTGTGTCATCTTTATTTCCTTTGATTGAGCTATGATGAACCGAAAAATCTCTCTTCTCAAATAATCCTATTTGGTCTCGTGAGCGATGATGTCGGACACCGCTATTATATATTCATATATAAAATCATTTAGTGGAACAGGTGCGGCTGGGAATAAGCTGAAACTCACGGTCGCTATTCTGCCCGCACCGCTTCGATCCGACAAACCATTTTTATTATTTGCTTTGGAAAGAGGAGACGCCTACCGAGCGGTATATTGCTCTGACCGCTTGTGTATACGGCAAGAGCGTTTTTTCCCTTTTCAAGTTTTGCTGCCCATGTACCCAACAAAAGGAAACCTAGCGCCATAGAAGGCGCCATCAGTCAGCCAAGAGTCAGCTACGCCGTCACAACGGCTGCGACATAATGGCTAGGTCTGGTGTCGGTCTTTCAGGCCAAACGTGCTTATTTGTTATTGAGACTCGTTGTCTGGTGTTGATATTTGGTGCCCCTGAAGTGCCCCTGCCATACAAAAAAGCCCCTGTCTTTCGGCAGGGGCTTGTGTTTATTATATTGTATTTGTTGATGTTTTTTGGTTGCGGGGGCAGGATTTGAACCTGCGGCCTTCAGGTTATGAGCCTGACGAGCTACCGAGCTGCTCCACCCCGCGATAAAAGTGTTACGAGCTTGACAGCCCGGGAGCGAAGTCAGGCGTAGCCTGATGAGGTGAGG
>NZ_JBPVTR010000010.1:0-21703 GCF_051851455.1 Pseudochrobactrum albidum | reverse complement strand
TGATCCTCCCCGGTGGTCGGTCGATCGTTCTTGAGCGCCTGCCGGGCGCGGATGCCAGCGGTTATGCGGGTCTTGAGGATGGCGTCGATTACCATTGGTGGGATCTGATGCGGGCGGCTGGCCTCTCCACGCTGCTGGCTGTCGGGGCCGAGCTTGCCACAAGCGATCGCGCGCACCCGGGCGAAGGCGACTTCGACCCCGGCGATGCAGCGAGCCAGTGTGGGAGCCTCCCACAAGGCGATCTCAGCCTGCCGTATACCCCCCGTCAATTACAAGCTTCTGGCCTGTAACAAAGGAAGATTCGTCCGACATCAGGAAGACTGCGGGCTTGGCAATTTCGACAGGAACGCCCATGCGACCACCAAACTTGCCCCGTGGAACGATATCGGCCTGTTCTACCGGGTCGTTGCAGAGCGGGTGCAGTGCCGCCAGTTGGGTGAAGTCGAAAGCATCCGTTGCCAGCGTCTTCTCTTTTGCCAACTCGCCCTTATCGGCATTGACCGCAGCCTGAAACAAGGGGGTCATGATATAGCCCGGGTTCACCGTATTAACGCGAATGCCATATTCCGCCAGTTGAAGAGCCAAGGCCTTCGACAGGCCGACGACGCCATGCTTGCCCATTGTGTATTGAATCAAGTTGAAGCGATCGATTAGCACATCGCCCGTGTCCGGGTTCACGACCTTTGGGCGACCAACGACACCGTGAATACTGGATACCAGCACGATGGAGCCTTTCGTCCCGTGCTTGATCATCAGACGCGAACCGTAGAGGGCGGTGTGGAAAACTCCGTCCTCATTAATGCTTTGAATGAACTTACGGGATTTCAGGACGGCTTCCGGATCCTTGTCGAAGTCCTCGGCCGTTGCCACCCCGGCATTGGCCATAACAGCATCGACGCGGCCATAGGTCTTTTCGGTGATAGCGAACAGCTTTTCGACATCCTTCGGATCTCTTACATCTGTATGGACATAGAGAGCCCGTCCGGTGCCATATTGTTCGTTCAGGCTTTTCGCGAAGGCTTCGCCCAGTTCGTCGTTGATATCGGAGATGACGACTCCCGCAGCCCCTTCTGCCAGAGCTTCGCGAACGGTTGCCGATCCAATGGAATCATAACCCGGGATCGCAGAGACCGAGCCCGTCACCACGACAACTTTATCGTTTAGCTTACCCATGTAGACTTCTCCTTTGGTTGGGTTGGGGTGACGCAAATATTGCGTGCCACCACTGTTTGCATGCGCCTGAGTATATCTTTCTCACCTGATTGTGGATCGCCTCAACACGGATACGGAGGCCAGCGTCTTTGCTTGACATAGGATGACCGTATCACATGGATACACGTTTGTGTATCCAAAAATGAGGCATGGCCTACCTGGCTCACTGGCGACAGGCCCGCGCACCTGGTCAGCTCGTTTTGTCACCAACGGTCGGCGCGGCCTTCATCCCTGGCGCGTACTTGTAAAGCGTGCTGCGCCCGATCTTGAGCGCCTTGCATATCTCCGACACCGACCGATTGCCGGTCGCCATTGCCTGTATCGCCGCGACCTTTTCCGGCGGCAGGGCAGGGCGGCCACCCTTGCGCCCTCGCGCCCTGGCCGCTTCAAGCCCGGCGTGCGTGCGTTCCACGATCAAGCGCCGCTCAAATTCAGCCAGGGCCGCGAACACATGGAACACCAGACGGCCGGCGGCCGAGCTGGTTTCAATCCGTTCCGTGACGCTCTCAAAGCCGACCCCGGCGGCTTCCAGCTCGCCCACGACCTTGACCAGCTCGGGCAGCGAGCGCCCCAGGCGGTCGAGCCGCCACACGACCAGCACATCACCCTTGCGGGCGAAGGCGAGGGCTTCGGCCAGTCCTGGCCGGGCCGCTTTCGCGCCGCTGGCCGTGTCCGTGAATACCTTCTCGCAGCCGGCGGCCGTCAGGGCGTCCCGCTGCAAGTCCATTCGCTGATCGTCGGTCGATACCCGCGCATAGCCGATCTTCATGTTTTCGTCCATTTATCCGATGAAAGCGCCAGTTTATAGATTTTGTTTTATAGACGCCATTATGGACAGCGAACAGGGCCAAAAGCGCGGCAGGGCTGTCATTTTCAGAAGACGACTGCACGGAATATCAGGAGTCGGCTGCACTGGTGGATTGCAGCGCGGTGTACAGGGCCGTCTTGCTCACCTTGAGCCGTGTAGCGGCCTCTCGGACATTAAGCCCGTTGGCGATGTGCTCCCGCGCTCGCTGCAACTTGTCGGCGGTGACAACCGGCTTTCGCCCGCCCTTCCTCCCACGAGCGGCGGCGGCAGTCAACCCGGCCTTGGTGCGCTCGCGGATCAAGTCGCGCTCGAACTGGCCCAGCGCGCCGAACACGTGGAAGATGAGCCGCCCGCCTGGCGTGGTGGTGTCGATGGCTTCCGTCAGAGAACGGAAGCCGACGCCTCGCGCTTCCAGCGCGCCTATCGTTTCGATTAGGTGCGGCATAGAGCGCCCGAGCCGATCCAGCCGCCAGACGGCCAGCACGTCGCCGTCGCGCAGGTAGGCCAGCGCATCAGCCAAGCCGGGGCGGTCGGCCTTGGCCCCGGAAGCCGTGTCCTCGAAAACGCGCTCGCAGCCTGCCTTGCGTAGCGCATCCGTCTGCAAGGCGGTGTCCTGTTCCGCCGTCGATACCCGCGCATAGCCGATCAGTGCCATTTGCCGCCTCTCTTGTCCGTCATTCCGTCCGCCTATCTTAATGTCCGACAACCCGTTGTGCAATAACTTTGCTGGACAGTGTCCGGCATGGCCGACTAATGATCGTTTGACGGACATTGACGGTAAGGCATTTTTGCATTACTATGTGAAGCATCAACCTTGATTGCGAGGGCAAACCACCATGACCACATTGACCGTTACCGCACGGGGACAAGTGACGTTTCGGAAGGACGTACTGCAACACCTCGGCATCAGGCCAGGCGACAAGATCGAGCTGGACTTGTTGCCAGACGGTCGGGGCGTGCTCAAGGCGGCACGGCCCGCAGGGACGATAGCCAGCTTTGTCGGCCTGCTCGCGGGCAAGACGCAGAAGGTTGCCACCATCGAAGAAATCAACGAGGCGGCGGCGCAAGGCTGGGCAGGTAAGCAATGAAGGTCGCAGTCGATACCAACGTCCTTGTGCGTGCGGTTGTGCGTGACGATCCCGCACAAGCGGACGTTGCCGCCGCAGTCTTGACCGACGCCGAGTTGATCGCGGTCGCGCTGCCGTGCCTATGCGAATTTGTTTGGGTGCTGCTGCGTGTCTACGGCTTCCAGCAAGCCGACGCGGCCAGCGCGATCCGGGCACTACTGGCCGCCGCGAATGTGGAAGTGAACCGGCCTGCCGTGGAGGCTGGCTTGCTGGTGCTCGACGCGGGCGGAGACTTTGCCGATGGCGTCATTGCCTACGAAGGCAACTGGCTTGGCGGGGAAACCTTCGTTTCCTTCGATAAGAAGGCGGTGGCACTTCTCACGGCGCAAGGGCAATCAACGCGCCTTTTGTGACGGACATGAGCATGAACGAATTCCGCCGACTGGCCGCGAAGATCGACCAACACATGCAGCAGCTTGCCGCCCAGGGTGTCAGCGAGGCCCATGCCATCATCAATCGCATGATGGGGTACGGGCCTGACCTGCACAGGATTTGGGTCGGCACATCCGATCAGCAGCTCATGGCGCTGTCCCGCGAGTTCCCAGGGTTCTACCGCTACGCCCGCATCATGGAAGAGGCATCCGAAGCCGAGCGCCGCAAGGCTTCGCGGCCCTATGACGGCATGGCCGAGTTCTCCGAACAGCACAAGCAAATGGGCGCGCAACTGCTGACCACGGCGGCCACGCTTGAGCGTGGCTACCAGGCGTTTCGTGCGAGCGGCAGTCTCCAAGACTTCCGGCCTCAGCTCGACGAGCTGGGCCGCCTGCATCGGCAATGGCTGTCCGACCTGGAAGCCTTCAAAGACTCGCTGCGCACGCAGGGCGCAGAACCCAAGGTGCTGGAATACGTGAACGAGGCTTTCGGCCGCCTGGCCGAGCGCATCAAGCAGCTTGCCGGTTGATCGCCGGAATTTTCGGCGGTTCCGGCTTTGTCGCGCCGTGCACAAGAGTTCTGAGCAATTCCGATCTCTCGCGGCGCTTCGTGCATAGAACTTCTGACCGTTCCCGGTCAGAAGTTCTATGCACACACGGCGGCCAGCCCAGTGAACTGGTGCAGTCGCCTTCTGAAAACGACAAGGGCAGGGCACCGCCACGAAATCCACAAAACGACCGTTTTCCGACTAACAGGGGCTTGCACGTTTCCTAGAAAACATGCACAATCTACCCTGTTACTTTCATCACCCTATAAGGAGTGAATCATGCAAAGCATGACCATTGAACAGCTTCGCGCCGCGAGCGATGCCGGCGGCGTCGAGGGCGTGACCCTGAAAGGGCAGGGCGGGGCGTTCCTTGTGCAGATCGCCACGCGCAGCGGAGCCGCCGCCTTGCTGGCGAAGGCCCGCAGCAACGAGCCGCGCCGTTTCGGCAATCCCATTGCAGCCTTGAACGTCCTGCGCGACGTAGGCATCACCATCGGCCAGTTCGACGCCAGCGAGTGGAATCCGGCCGAGAAAGAGGAAACCGCCGGCAACCGTGGCCGGGCCGACGCGATGCGCAAGGCGCACCAAGCCGCCGCCTATACGGAATGGCTGGCCGCCGAGATTCAGGAAGCCATCGACGATCCCCGGCCGAGCATCCCGCACGATGAAGTCATGGCGCGGATGGATGCCCGCATTGCACGCCACAAGGCGGCAGGAGCGAAGCGCGCATGAGCTTCGATGCCTTCGCCGCGCTCGCACAGCCCGGCGCTTCTGTCACCGTGCATAACGTCCGGCTGATCGACGTGCAGCAGGCCGAAGGCGGCCATGAGCTGCTGACCATCGAGCACGCCGGCACCACCCGCGAACTGATCGGCGGCGGGCTGTGGAGCCAGGAATACAGCCGCCGCAACGTCGGGAAGTTCGGCTACATCGTGCCGGCGCAGCCCTTCGGCCGGGAGCTGCCGGCCGGCGCGTGCTACTTCCGCGACTACATCGACCAGAGCTTGCGCCGAGTGCCCGAGCTGGACAGCAGCGACCGGGCCACCAGTGACGACGGCCGCGCCCTGGAGGTTGTCGGCTGGCGTTGCGATGCCCGGCCGCATGGCTTCCGCGCCCCTGTCGGCATCATCCCCGGCGAGGCCGGCCGCTTCGTGCCCGATGAAACCGTGGCCGTCACGCTGCGCGTGCCGCCGGAGTTCGTGCGCGAGTGCCGGCGCGTGCAGATGACGCCCCAGGAGCTGCTACGCAGCTTCGCGGGCGATCTGGCCGGCATTCAGAACTTCGTCGCGTGCCCGCGTGCAGACGGCTACGGCAGCAACGGCAGCGATGAACGCGAATACGCCGATGCGTGGCTGCATCGAGCGCACGCCATGAACGCTATCGACCTGGACGAGCAGGACGCACGCGAGGCCGAGGCCGAAGAAAAGCAGTTCCAGCGGGACGACTTCGCCGCCTTGCTGGACGATTTCGAGAGCTACGGCGGCAAGGCTGATGACCTGTTCGCGGCCGTTCAGGCGCTTGTCGATAAGCAGGCCGAGACGGACGGCGATTGATCTATGGCGAAGGCAAAAACCCCTTACCGCATCGTATGGCGTCCGATGGCCGAGGCCGATCTAGACAACATCATCGACTACATCGCCCAGGACAACCCGACCAGAGCGGAGACGTTCGGCCAGGAGCTGCGCGACAAGACCGTGCCGCTTGCGCAGCATCCGAAGATGGGCCGCACTGGCCGGCCGGGCTTGCCCGCCTTCGTGCGCGAGCTGGTCGCCCATCCGAATTACATCGTGTTCTATCGCGTGCTGGACGACGCCGGCACCGTGGAAATTTTGCGAGTGAAACACGCGGCGCAGCAAATGCCGTGACGTGGTGACAAGCGGATCTCGCCGGCGAGATCTACTTGTCACCAATACCAACCCCGGCGCGCTAACGCCGGATTTTTAGGAGTGGCGAAGATGAACCAGCAACACCAGGACTTTGAAAACGCAGGTATCCCGCAAGACCAGCTCGGCGCTTTCGTGGATGCCTTCTTTGACCAGTTGGAGCCGAAGCCCAGGAAGGGGCGGCCTTGGACGTTCGACCGTTTCAGCGCGGCGTGCGACACGCCCGGCCGGGAGCAGGTGCAAGCCGTGCTCTATCCCGACGACGAGGCCGGTTTCACGCTGTACGCGCGCCAGGGTAGGGCGCTGCATGCCGTCACCTACGAGGGTCGCCCGGTGCGTTTCCGCACGTTCGAGAAGGCGCTTTCGACGCTGGCCGACGTGGCGCACCTTGCGCCGGAAATCATCGTGGATTCGTCCAACTGGCGCGAGGCGACGGGGCCGATGTGAAAAAGAAAGGCCCGACACCGCGCTAACAGTGTCGGGCCGGGGTGCGGCCCCGGAGTGGCGAACTCGAAAGGGCCGCTGACCATCACCAAAACAGGCAAATGACCATGACCAATCTTAGCAAAAATGGCGACCGAGAAACAGCATTTGAATGCGCCATGAATGCCTTGCGCGAGCTGCGCGCACAGCGGGCCGACCGGCCTCAGATGTTCCTCGTTGAGACGGACGGCAACTTTCTTGGCGAAGTGTCGCCCCTGTCAGATGGCCGATGGATGGCACGGCCCTACGGTCGGAGCTATCCAGATGGTGTCCCTTTCGACACGGCCGACGAAGCCGAAAACTTCATCAGGGAGGGCGCATGAGCCGAACACCACACGACGGCCCACGCGCCATAGGTGACACCCTGGGCGATTCCTTGACTCGCTTGAAAGCCACCATCGACGCGAAGCACCGCAAGCGCGTTGAGGCCGCCGCCCGACCGGGCGAGACGTTCGCCCAGGCAGAGCGCCGCGTGCGCGCGGAGGACGCAGCCAGGGAGCAGGAAGAAGCCGAGGCGAAGGCCGCCGCTATCGCGTCCATCAAGCGCAATGCCCGCGAGGACACGGCCAAAGCTGCGCCGTCACCATCCATGCGCCGGCCGCCAGAAGGCGATGCCCAGGCCGATTTTTTCGTGCCTGTCCTGTACGACGTGGCGACGAAAGATAGCCGCAGCATCATGGACGTGGCCGTGTTCCGCCTGTCCAAGAAGGACAAGCGAGCCGGCGAAACCATCCGCTACGAACTGACCGATGGCTATGTGGAAGTGAAGGCCGGCCCCGATGGCATGGCGTCCGTTTGGGACTATGACATTGTGCTGATGGCGATTTCGCACCTTACCGATGCGATGAACCGCTACCGTGAAGGGCGCGGCGACAAGCCTAGCCGGGTTTTCCGTCCGCATGTCGCGGAAATCCTCAAGTTCTGCCGACGTTCGGATGGCGGCCGTCAGTACGAGGAAATCGAGGCGGCGTTAGACCGCCTGAAAAGCACATCCTTGAAGATCGTCAGGACGCGAAAGGGCAAGGGCGGGCGCATGATGCGCGAGGCCGAGGGCGAGGGGCTTCTAAGCAACTACCGCACCGTTTCCTATGCGGAAAACGGTCGCGTGGCGGGCGTGGAAATCGAGGTGCCGAGCTGGATTTATCGGGAGGTGGTCGAGGCCAAGAACCCCGAGGTTCTGACCGTGCATCCCGAGTATTTCTTGATCGAGCCGGGCATAGGCCGGTTCCTGTACCGATTGGCGCGACGAGCTGCCGGCCGTGGCCGGGCGCGTTGGTCTTTCAAGCTGATCTATGAGCGCAGCGGCAGCGTGGGCACGTTCAAAGAGTTCTGCCGCATCCTGCGCAAGCTGATCGACGCGAACGACTTGCCCGAATACACGCTTGCAGAGGTGGCCGGGAAGGCTGGCCCGATGCTCATCATCACCAACCGGGACGCTACCCCGGACGAGCTGCCCGACTTGCCGGACGAGGAAGGCGAGGACGGCCAAGACATAGGCGACGATGACGCTCCGCCGCCGCTTGCATGATGGTGACACGCTGACGACCTGGCCAGCTCGGCCGCGTCACCATGACCGCCAGGCATGGCGGTGTGTAATAGACGGAACGATGGCGACAGATCGACAGCCAGGCGGGCGGTTTTTGTCGCCAAAGGTGTGTAATCGACGGAGGCGATTCGTTTCAGGCTTCCAGCCTGTGGATAGTCCGTCGATTACACACCGGGTTCCGTCGATTACACACCCGGCTCCGTCTATTACCCACCAAAGCCCGTCTATTACCCACCGGGCAATCCTGCAAGCTATTGATTTTTAAGGATTTTTCGGCGTTTTTCCGCTCTAAATCTTTAAAACATATTTAAAACTCTTAAAACGTGCCGGCCTGTGCATAACTCGACCGGCAGCGCAAAACGAACCGCCGCAACGCCCTGCGGGCGCGCCTACCCTCCGCGCTTCGCGCTCCGCCCCGTCGCCTACGGCGCCGGCCTGCGCCTTCGGCGGGGCACCCCTACGGGGTTCCCCCGGCTTCGCCGGCTCCCCCTCCGGTCAAATGGCTGGCCTTCGGCCAGGACGCTTTACCAGGGCGCGGCCAAAGCCGCGCGGTGCAGCTCGACCGCCAGCGCAGGGCAGGGCGCTACGCGCCCCGCCAGGAACCGGCAGCGCAAGCGGAAAGGCCGCAATGGGCTTTCAGAAAGGGGCCGAGCCGGGCCGGCGTGCCACAAAACGGGCACCAGAGCGCGCGGGAAGGCCGTAGGGGCGTTTTTCAGGGTAGGGGCGACCTCACACCCCCGCCAAGCCATCAAAAAGCGCCTACGGCGCTTCCTGGGGCGTCCGGCGGGCCTGTCATGCGCTGAATCTGTCTTGAATCTCGAAAAAGGCCAATGATTCCAACGGGCCGGGCCTACACACCGCCCCCACGCCGGCAGGGCCGGCGAGCGGGAGAAAGGCGCGTTCCGCGCCCGCCACCCATCCCCCTGCCCTTCCCGCCCCGGCGGGAAGGGAGCGAGTCGCCCTCTGTCGTCAGGGGTGCAGCCGGCGGGGCGCTTCGCTTCCTTGACTGCCCCCCAGACTAGAGGCTTGGGACGTTCCAAGGGCATCAAGGGCCGGGCCTGCGGCCCTGAAATCCTCACCCGTTCGGTGCTCGCCCTACGGGCTGCGCTCCGCGTGCGGCTTCCGGTTTCACCCTTGACCCCCTTTCCACTTGAAAACCGGGGCACCTGGGGCCGTTTGGCTGGAAGTGGTGTCAAGGGCGGCACCGCAGGCCGCAGCGCCGTAGGCGACCGGGCGAGGATGCCGGGCGAAGCCTTCACCCTTGATGCCACTGGAAGCCGTGCAGCCTATCGGCCAGGGGGAGGAACAAGGCGAAGCCGCCGGGCCTGCCCCCGCAGCCAGTCCGGCAAGATCGGACGCGGGATGCAACCGAAGGGGTTGCCCAAGCGAAGCGCGGAGTAGGGCAGGGGATAAGAATAATAGTAGTAAGACTATTACTATTCCTACCGTTCCCGATGGTGACACGGCGACGACCTGGCCGAGCTGCCGGCGTCACCAATGCCCGGCAATGGTGACAGGCCCGCGCGATCGAGCAAGATCCGTTGTCACCAAAAAGAAAGCCCCGCCGAGGCGGGGCCGTGGTGCAGATCGAGGGACTTACCGCCGACGCAGCGCAAGCCGGACGTGACGCCAGAAGATGCGCCATTCTCCGAGCTGGCCGCCATCGAGCAGCAGCGCCCGGAACATGGCGAACGCTTCGCCCGGCCGCTTGCGGTACGCCTCGGCCATTGCTTCGTCGTGCGGTCTATCGCTCATTGGCTTTTCCGTTGCAGGTTGCCCAGGGTTGCCGCGTTGTATGCGGGCTGCCATCCACCGCCGCCGGCATTGGAAACGCTATTGCCTCGGAGCTTGTTCACGCCCGCTTTGCCAAGCCCGTAGGCACCCTTGCCCAAGCCGTAAGCGCCTTTGCCAAGGGCCAAACCGGCCTTTGCCGTTTGCTGGACGCCGCGCCGGCCTTTGTCCAGGCTATCGGTCAGGCCGCGCGCCGTCATGACGGCCATCGAGATACCGCCAGCCAGAGCCGCAGCCATCGGCATGACACCCTTCACGATGCCATAGAGGATTGCTGCCACGACAAGCAGCTCCAGGGCCACCATGAGCATGTTCTGATCGGAGTCGATGACAACCTTCGATATTTCGTTGTCGTAGATCGTGACGCCGAGCGTCAGCACGACCGCGGTCAGCGCAACAATCAGAACGTGGTTCAGCACGAAGCCAACCCAGGAATCGAAGAACTTCGCCGTGACCGGGAACATTAGGCACATGATAAATACCGGCCCAATGGCAAAGAGGATTTTCAGGTAGATGGTGGACATCAGGATGGCGATGCCGCCGAACACCACCACCAGGGCAAAGCCTACAGCAATCAGCACCATGATGGCGTACCACCCGAAGATCGTCCCAGGCTCTCGCCAACTGGCTGCCTGCGCCTTTTCTCGGCACTGCATTATCAACTCAAGCCCCTTGCTCAAGCTGCTGTCCAGAGAGGCATAGATCGAGCTTCCAGTCGAACCGGAGAAGGAGGACGTTAGCCCGTGTTCAATGCCCCGGAAGGCTTCGACAACGCCATTCAGGTACATATCGGCATTCAGCGCCATCGTCCCCACGATCATGACCTTGACCATCTTCAAAAGCCCTGTTTTGAAAGGCTCCTGAACTTGCCCGGTCATCATCATGTAGGCGTACAGGGTGATGTAGAGCGTTAGCGCGCCGAGCGCCCAGGGATAGACCGTTGCAATGGTGTCGCCGGCCACGTTCGTGACAAAGGTCGTCGTGGCATTGTCCAGGGTGCCGCCGATGCCTTGGAAGACGTTTGTTGTTGCTGGCATGGCTACTTGCCTCCCATCTTGACGCCCGTCATGGGCTGAACGTTGAGGCCGCGCCGCTTGCCCGCATCGGCAAGGCTTTCAGCACGTTCCGCGTTGATGCAGTTCGGCGTTTCGGACAGTTCGCCAGGATTGGCCCGGCACTTCGCCAAACGGTCGGTCCGCTCGGTTGCGTGTTCCTTGTACCAATCGACCGACTGGACGGGTTCAGTCGGTTCCGTGCAGCCGACCAGGACAGCCGCGACGATCAGGGAGAGGGTGAGCTTTCTCATTTTCCGACCTCCCGTGCTTCGGCTTCGATGGTGTGGCCGGCAGCTTGCCGGGTTTCATGTTGCTGTATGACTTTCAGCGCATGAGCTACTTCGGCCGCTTCGATGATCTGGCGAGAGGCGAGAAAGCGCAGCGTTGCTTCCCGGCGACCTGCATAGGTCGGTGTCAGAAACCTTTCCCGACCATTGAAGTAGCCGATGGACAGACTGGTAACCGCGCAGGCGACCGCCAGGAGCGTTGCTTGCCAGCTCATGAGCTGGCCTTGACTGAACAGCGGCAAGGTGAAGCCGTACCAGTCGTTCGCGGCGAAGTAGGCCACCATCAAGGCCGCATAGATGGACACGCCATCCATCGCGAACATATGCACTTCGCGGCCGATGGTTTCCTTCCACTTGCCGAAGCGGCGCACGTCGCGCCAGAAGCCGATAACCATTGCCGCGTACAGACCCGCGAGCAGGCCGGAGAGGACGTAAATCATGACAGTCCCCCTTACGGACGCAGCGAAAAGTTCATGGGCTGAACTTTGAGGCCGTCGCGCTTCGCAGCATCCCGCACGTTCATTTCGTGCGCGCGCTGTTCCTGCAAGCGATCCTCGGCCGCCGCCACCATCGCGTACATCTGGAGCTTGGTCTGCTCGTTCTGAATCATGGCCTGCTCGGCCGCGATACGGCCTTGCAGCTCGGCAATCGCCTTGGGGTCGGGCGTGTCGTTGATCTTCGCCATGAGCTGGTCGATTTGGTTCAGCCGTGACTTGGCCTTGTCGTAGGCGTCCAGGGCGAAAGCCTTGTCCTGGGCACCCTTGACGGCCTGGGCCTCGCACGCGGTGCGCTGGTCCGCGATCTTGAAATGGGCGCAAGCATCGAATGCCTTGGTGTCTTCATAGATCGACTGCGCCCGGCCGCTCAGGCCGGCATAGCCGCCCGTTTTCACGGCGTCATAGACACCCTGCCAGTCGGCCGGCAGATACTCGCGCAGCGCCGGGTTGTTCAGGATGTTGCCGAGGCCGCGCGAGCCAGTCAGGGACTCGTACTGCTGCTTCATCTGGTTGATCTGGCTGGTCATCTGGTCGTACTGCATCTTCCACTTGGCGATGGTTTCGACCTGATTGGCGATCTGCTGCGCGATGGAAGCGCCGTCGGTGACCGGGATTTGGGCCTTGGCCTCGTGGTTGCCGAAGATCATCCAACCGGCTACGCCGAGGACGGCCAGGACTTTGATTGTGCTCATGTGATTGCCACTCCTGTTGAAAGGAGGGCGTCGGGCCTTTCGGCCGTTCCGCCACCATCGGCAGCGGTCTTGCTCCCCACCCAGGAGCGCGCCCCGCAGGGCTTCACAGCGGCGGATAGGCCGTCTGTTTCAAGGCAGACCGGGCGCAGCGCGGAGCCGGTCTAGTAGATGGGCGACACCCAAAACCGTTGATTCAGATATGCCAAAACCTAGCGGAATGGCATCCCAATTTTCGTACTTTGGCGCGGATTAGCCAATGGTGACACGGTGCCCGCACCAGGTTCGCCGCCGTGTCACCAATCTGATTCATGCGATTATTTTACTATGAATTGCATATCCTTTTCAATGTGCCGCAGGCACCTTTCCCCACCCTGGCCCGCAGGGCCAAGAGGGGGCGGCGTGCATGTTTGTTGTCACCCCTGAAAGCCCGGCTGCACTTCGGGCATGGCCTGATACTCGACCTGCACCGCGCCGACCGGCTGGCCGGGAATTTTCAGGAAGCCGTGCAGATCGGGCAGGTTCAGGATTTCCGACGATAGGATGGCCGCTTGCCGGACGCGCTGCATGTTGTAGCTGGTATTGCTGGATTCCGACGAGTGCCCAGGGTTGAGCACGCCGCCCGAGCTGGTGCCCTGGCCCGTCGTCATTTGCAGCCGGTCAATGTCCTGTTCGCCAAGTTCCTTGCTGAAATACTCGGCCGTTTCGTTATCGCCGGCCCGCAGTATCAGCTTGGTGGAGAGGTTTGCCAGGAGCGTTTGCGCTTCGTCGCGGCCGTAGGTTTCGCGGAGCTGCGACACCGTTTGTAAGCCCAGGACGCACCGGCCACCGTACTTGCGGAGCTTCGTCAGGCCGCCGCGCAGGCTCGACACTTTGCCCAGGGAATCGACTTCATCGAACACGAACCACAGCCCGCGCTCTTGGTTCTCCGACAGGCTCAAGCCTTCGACAATGCCAAGTTCCAAGATCGAGGCGACCAGCCCGCGCAGCATCCCCATTTGATCGTCGCGGTAGGTGACGAACAGCCACCCCTCGCGGGTTTCGTCCTGCACCCACTCACGCACGGAGAACGTGCCGGCGTCGGGCAGGTAGCGCCACACGCCGAGATAGGTAGCGATGATGCCGCGCGTATTGTTCAGCATCTTGTCGTTGCCCTTGGCCGTCAGGATGGCCGCAGGCGTGCCGACCAGCAGCTCGCCTAGTTCCTTCGTGTCGGCCGCGCTGACGTAGTGCAGCAGCCGCTTTACCGAATGTTCCCCGCGCTGATGCAGGGCGAGCAGCGTTTCACCTAGGAGCGTTTGCGCGTAGTGGTGCCACTCTGCCCCCTCGCCGGTGCCGTCCGGCACGGCCGCCTTGGCGATGCGTTGGCAATCGTATTCATGGCGGATTTCCGCGAAGGGCGACCAATCGACCGAGCGCCGATCAAACGGGTTGAAAAGCACGTCACCAGGGCGGCCGAAGCGGGAGAAGAAGCCGCCGGCAGGGTCAGCGATCAAAGCCCGCTGCCCGCGCTGGCGAACGGCCCGCAGCACCCGATTGATGGCCTGCGTCTTGCCTGCGCCCGTGGTGCCGCTGAAAAGCATGTGCTGGGCTTCCAGCATCCGAGGAAGGACAACGCCGCCGATTTCAATATCCACGTCGGCCGGCATGGCCTTGTCGCCGTACATGCGGGCTTGCAGATCGCCGCCGCCGACAACTTCCGTGCCGCGCACGACGGTTTCCTGACCGTGCGGCGCATAGTTCGCGCGGGCGACGTAGTGACCCCATAGGCGCGTTTGGCAGAACACCGAGACGACGGCCACGCCGAGCGCCAGGAGCGCCGAGGATTCGCCCGAGGCGAGCCAGCGCGGCACGGTCGAGGCGATGCCATAGACCAGGGCCGCAGCCCACAGGCCAAGCCAGAGCCACACCACCCAGGCAACCGCGCCCCGGTTCTTGCCCTTGAGCGTGTCGCGCACGTTGCGGGCCAGGAAGAAGGCCGAGGCGGCCAGGATAACGAGCGTCAGGACAAGGGCGGGCTTCATGGCGTGTTCCTTCTGGCCTCTTGGATGCGTTCTTTGGCCTTGGCGTCCAGATCGCCCCAGGTTGCCATGACGGCGCGGCCGAAGGCCGCTTGTTCGGCCTGCTGCTGGCCGTAGAGCAGATGCGAGCCGTAGAAGCCGAGCGCCCCGCCGAGCAGGCCGACAGCCAAGGCGACGGCCAACCACTGCCACCGCTGCCGACGTTCCGCCTTGGCGGCTTCCTCATGGAGCCGCGCCGAGCTGGACAGATCGCGCGCCACATCGGCCAGGGCCGCGCCGGCATCCTCGCGCAGCGCCGCTTTCAGGGCATCGCGCAAGGCGATCTTGTCCTGGGCCGTGAAGTTCTTGAAGGCCGCCACTTCGGTTCTGCCGGCCTGCTGTATTGCGGCCTGGGCTTCCTTCGTTGCCATCGTCACCGCGCCGAGCGACGGCGCTATGGCTTCCTTGAAGGCGTCCGGCAGGGAATCAATCCGCTGTTCCAGGGCCGTGATTTTGTCATCGACGCGCCCCAAATCGCCCAAGAGGTCAGCGATTAGAGCATCCCTTGAATTGCGGGGCGTGCGTTCCGCTTCCATATTCTGCCCCTCACTTGAAAATCGCGTCATAGACGGCATCGAGATTGCGATTCACGCCACGCGCCAGCAGCTTCAAGCCGTGGAGTTCGGCCCAATTGTTCCGGTCTTTCTCGCTGGCATCCGGTTTCCGTAGCAATGCCTTGTAGTCGGTTTCATCGGCCAGGAGTGCGCTTAGAGTCAGCTTCTTGACGCCGAGAGCATCGAACAATTCATTTTCAAAGATGGCCGCGTCAGGATTGGCGATGCAGGATTTTTCCTTTTTCGCGTATGCAACGACATAAGGAAATTCTTCGGATACGTCGCCTTCAACGCGGTTAAACACGATGCGGATTTTTTCCGCGTCGATGCCCATATCCGCCAGGGTGCCGACCAGAGAAATGGTTTCCTTCTGTTCCTTCGTTCCAGGCGTTACCGGGACGATGAAGTAATCAATTTCCAGGTGCGAGCCGTCCATTTTCACGACACCATCAAGGAACGCTTCGACGTTCGATGCACCCACGTCGATGATTGCGTCATCGAGTTTCAGCAGCTTGGTGAACAGCTCGCGGAATTTTTGGCCCCTGATCTGTTCCACATCGACGCCCAGGCCGGCGGCCGTTTCGTTGATCGTTTCCACCGCGAAGATGGGTGCATCCCCCATGCGGGGCGAAAGCAGATGCGCGGCGATGGTGGTCTTGCCGACAGTGCCGGTGTAGTTGAGAACGGCGACTTTCATAATCTTTACTCCTGATCGTCCGAGCCATCTTCCAGGCTCTCTAAGTCAATGTCCCGCTTCCGTGCTTTGCGCACGTCGGCCGGGTTCGTGATGCGCGCTTTGGGCTTGTCGCCTTCGCGTGCGTTTTCCGCTGGCGGGGAGGCCGGCGGCTTTTCGTCATGACGAAGGGGAGCCGGGACGGGCACGGCTGGTGTTCCTGCCGTGCCCTGCCCCCGCTGTTTCCTGATGCGATAAAGGGCGCTCTCGAAGCTCTTTAGCGTCATCGTGAAGCCCTGGCCGTGTAGGGCATCCAGCACCGCCGACCGGCTTACGCCAGCGGCTAGGGCAGCTTCCACTTCGTCTATCACGTCGCGCAGGCGGGCCGTTTCCGAGCGGCTTTTGTCGCCCTTCGCCAGCTCGCGCAGCACGTCGGCCACACTGGTTTTCGTCATCTATCAACCTCTTTGCGTTGTCCCGTTGCCGGAAAACGCCATTTTTGCAGTGCATATGCAGTGCGTCAAACGGCTTTCGCCGCTTGAGCGCAATTATCATGCAGTGTATTTGCAGTGTCAAGCGTGTATGTGCAGTGCTAGTGCAGTGTAATGTGCGTGTTGAGGCAATGCGTATGCCGCGCTATACTATGGTGGCGTGCAAGATAGGCACGTTGGATATGTTTACAAAACGCTCCGCGTTTTGACACATATCCCGTGCCCAAAGGGGTTGCCCCCCTTTGGAAACCCTGCCGGCGGCCCCTTCGGGAGCCGCGCCGACTGGCGACAGATCCCCGCCCACCAGGCCGGGGATTCGTCGCCATCCGGCAAGACCGCCCGGCGCTGCCCGCGCCGGCCTGCAACCGCCCTGCCCTGGCCGCCGTCCGGGCAGGAAATGAAGGGAGGCCCGCCCATGCCCCGCAAGCCCGCAGACGGCCAGAAGCTCACCCGACCGGTGAGCTTTCGCCTTACCGACGCCGACCATGCCGCCTATCTGGCGAAGGTCGAGGCATCGGGCTTGAAGCCGTCCGAGTTCTTCCGCGAATGCGTCTTGCAGAACCGCACCCAGGTTGTCGCCCGCGTGCCCGCGAGTAGCGACAAGCGCCGGCTGCTGTACCTGTTCAACAAGACCAGCAACAACATGAACCAGCTCGCCCACGCGGCGAACGCGGCCGAGCTGGCCGGCACGGCCACGCCCGCGACCTATGCCGGCATCCTGGCCGAGCTACAGGCCATTGCCGACGCGATGCGGGAGGCCGTCGAACATGCTGATTAGGGTGCGTGGCGGCGAGGCCGGAATCCGCGAATATCTGGAAGAAGGCCGGAAGGACGGCCGCGACTACAACCGCGCCGAGCTGGACGAGCGCGTGATATTGGCGGGCGACCTGAAATTGACCGACGCCATCATCAACAGCATGGACAAGCAGGGCGAGCGGTATTTGCATATCACCCTGGCTTTCAAAGAGGATGAAATCAGCCGGGAGCAGCTACAGGCGATCACCGACGAGTTCCAGCAGTTCGCCATGACGGCATACGAGGCGGACGAATACAACTTCTATGCCGAAGCGCACTTGCCCAGGTTGAAAAGCTACACCAACCAGCAAACGGGCGAGTTCATCGAACGCAAGCCGCATATTCACATCGTCATTCCCGAACACAACCTATTGAGCCAGCGGAATCTAAACCCGTTCGGCAAGGTCGATCAGCAGACCAAATTCCTTGAAGCCTTTCAGGAACACATCAACGCCAAATATGGGCTTGCCAGCCCGAAAGATAACCGGCGCGTGGAGTTCACCGACGAAAGCGCGATGATCGCCAGATACAAGGGCGACTATTTCAAGGGTGCGAACCACGACTTGAAAGAGCGCATCTTGTCCGACGTGCTCGACCAGGGCGTGACCGACTTCGACCAGTTCCGAGCCGTCGTCACGCGGTACGGCGAGACAAAGACCCGGAACGCCGGCAGAGCGGCCGAATATCTCAACGTGAAGCCCGAGGGCGCGGCCAAGGGCATCAACCTAAAAGACCACGTTTTCAGCCGTGAATTTATCGAGCTGCCGACCGACGAGAAGCGCCGCCGGCTGGCCGGCGAGCTGCGCCAGGGATACGAGGACGCGCAAGCGCCCCGCCCTACCCCGACCGACATTGCCGACCGTTTGAAGGAGTGGCACGAAGTCAGGGCGACCGAGCTGAAATATCTCAACAGCGGGAGCCGCAAGGCATACGCCGCCTATCGTGAGGCCGACCCCGAGCAGCGCCGGGCCATGCTGGCCGAGCGCGCGGCCAGCTTCTACGCCAAGCACCGGGCCGCCCATGAGATCGAGCCGCAGCCCGAGCCACCGGCCCCGACGAGGGCGCAGCCAGCCAGGGAGCCGCCCCCCCTACCCTCGCCGGCCCAGGAGCGGGACAGCCGGCCGGCGGATACCGTCGTCGGCCAGCGCATTGCCGAGCGGCACGAAGCGACCATGCGCGGCCAGGACGCCGGCCGGGCCGAGTTCGACACGATCAAGCGCGAGCTGGACGCCGCGCGCCTGCTGGCGACCGTCAGCCGCACGCATGGCGTGATGCCCGACAAGTACGAGGTGACGAAGGCGAAGGACGGCAGCGACCGCATACGGTGCGGTCGTCGAAACCTGAACGTGACCGACTTTCTTACCCAGGAGCTGCATTTGCCCTGGCGCGAGGCCGCGCCGATCTTGCGCCGTACCTACGCCGAGCAGCAGGGCCGCGAAGTGCAGCAGCCGGCCCGGAGCGCCCCGCGCCGCGACCTTTGGGCCGACTACCGGCGGGAATGGCAACCGCAGCAGCGCGAGCGCCGGGAACAGGATTGGCAGACGCAGAAGCGGCGGGAGCAGGAGCGCCGCGCCGAGCAGCGCCGCCAGTATCAGGCCGAGCGCCGAGCCATCCAGAACGACAGCACCATGAAGGCGACAGAGCGGAAAGCCGCCCTATCCCTGGCCCGCATGGAGAAGGTGAAGCGCGACCTTGCCTTGCGCGAGCAGATCGAGGCCGAGCGCACCGAGCTGAAAGCCCGGTATCGCATGAAGCCAGCCGACCAGTACCGCGCCTATCTGGCCGAGCGTGCCGAGCGTGGCGATGCCGACGCCCTGGCCGAGCTGCGCCGGCAGCGCATGAGACAGCCGCAGCCGGCCACACGCGAGCGCATCGAGGACAAGGACGGCCGCCACCCCGAGGCCGCGCCGATCATGAAGCCGGCCGCCCCGGCCGGGTACAAGGTCGATCAGGACGGCAATGTGACCTACTACGACCAGCAGCGCCGGGCTATGTTCACCGATACCGGGCCGGCGGTTGAGTTCAGCCAGACCGAGCGCGACACGCTGGAAACCGGCCTGCGCCTCGCCCTGGCGAAGTTCGGGCCGAGCATCCGGCTACGTGGTGGCGATGAGGCATACAGGCATGCGATGGCCGACATTGCGGCCGATAAGGGGCTTTACGTCGAGTTCAGCGACAAGGGCTTGCAGGAGCGATACGAGCAGCGCCGGGAGGCGATCAAGGCCGGCCGGGCCTACATGGCCCAGGCCGAGCGCGCCAAGCCCGCCCAGGGCGGCCCAGGCCGCACGACCGAGCCGGAACAGGAGCGCGGCCAAGAACCGCAGCGCCCACCACGCGACACCGGCCGCAGCCGGTAGTGCCCTGCCCTTTTGGTGACACCGCGGCGACCTGGCCACCGCCGCGGCGTCACCATCCCATGCACTGCAATTCATGGGTAACGGATTGCCAAAGGTAGGGAATTGGATATAATTAAACTATCCTTTTCATATGAACGAGGCCGAACCATGATAGTGACCGTGGGCAACACCAAAGGCGGCGTAGGGAAAACCACCCTGGCCGTGAATATCGCAATCGCGCGGGCGCTGTCTGGCCGCGACGTGTGGCTGATCGACGCCGACCGCCAAGGCACGGCACAGACCGCTATCAGCATCCGGGCCGACGCCGGCCACGCGCCGGGCATCGCCTGCGCGAGCTATCCAGACGGCCCGACCTTGCGCGCCCAGGTCACGCAGCAGCAGGGCAAGTTTCAGGACATCATCATTGATGCCGGCGGCCGAGATTCCACCGCCTTGCGGGCGGCGCTGGTGCTGTCCGATGTGATCGTGGTTCCGTTCCAACCCAGGAGCTACGACGTATGGGCGCTGAACGACATAGCCGCACTGGTCGATGAAGCCCGCAGCGTGCGTGACGGCCTGCGCGCCGTGGCCGTGCTGAACTGCGCCGACCCTGGCGAAGCCTCGACCGATAACACCGAGGCAGCGGCGGCCGTGGCCGACGTGCCGCAGTTTGAATACCTGCCGACCCCCATCCGACGCCGCAAGGCATTTGCCAACGCGGCCGGCGCGGGCTTGTCCGTGCTGGAACTCAAGCCGCAGGACAAGAAGGCAATGGCGGAACTGAATGCGCTTGTTTCCGCATTGTTTGACTAGGCATAAGAACGTAAATTCATATCCTTTGACAATGCAAGGGCAATGCAATGGCGATTACTAGACCAACCCCCAAGACACAGAAGCCGACGCCGAACGCGGACGCTTTCATCAATGCTGCGCCGGACGGTGCCGTTTCCCCTGCGCCTGCTACGCCGGCCCGCGCCCGCAAGCGCACGATGAAGGGCAACAAGGAACAAATCAGCCTCACCATTTCCGTTGAACTGGTGGATAGGCTCGACGCGATGGCCGCGAAGGTAGGGCAGACGCGGGCCGCCCTTATCAACATGGCGATTTACCAGCTTCTCGACCGTGGAATGACCATCGAACCATGAGCGAGCACGACACCGAACACATGGACGAGCTGCCCAGGTTGCGCGACCAGTGCGGCGCGCTGGCCTTGGAGCTGGAACGCGAAACCGACCCGACCCGACGCGCCGAACTGGCCCGCGAGCTGGCCGAGTGCCGGCAGCGCGTTTTCCAGGCCGAGCAGGGCGACCGGCCCCACGACCGCGACCGAGAGGCCGGCGGGCCTGCCGGCGACTTGCAGCCCGCCCAGGTGATGCGCGAGCGCATCGAGGGCGGCAACATCGAGGCCGCCGCCCCCCGCCCGGACTATGCCGGGCTGTACGCGGCCGAGCGGGCCGAGAATGCCGAGCTGCGCGCCGAGCTGGCCGCGACGGAAGGGCAGGGCATCAGCAGGGAGCGCGAGCGCCTGCATTCCGCCGTCGAGCACGCCCAGGAGCAGCAGCACGCCGAGGAATTGAGCCATGCCGGCGTTAGCCCGGAGCTGGCCGCCGAGTACGAGGCGCGAATCTTGGCCCGCGATGAATCGTTTGCGGGTGAAGTGGTGCAGCAGATCGAGCGCGACGACGAGGGCCGGGCCTTCGTCATCGAGGCCGACGGCGACCGCGTGATGGTTCCGCAGATCGAGGGCGCGGAAATGGACGTGGGCGACGACGTGGAAGTGAGCCGCGACCATCAGGGCAACTATGAAGCTGAAACCGGCTACGGTTACGGCCGTTGAGGAATTGAGTAAATGAGCGAAAAATCACCTACTCATAACAGCCCGCCGGATGAACGCCCCGACCCGTACCGGGCGCGGCCTGCCGACGATGGCGGCATGTATCTACTGATGCCGCGCGACGAGCACCTATTGCCGCCGCTCCCTGACAAGCCCGAGCGCGTTGTTATCGCGTGGCCGGAGGACGGGGAGACGTCGGAGCCGTCCGCGTCCTGAAACTGGCCGAGTTGTCAGCCGAGGGCGGCCTCAATGGCGGTTTTATAGACGTTTTCATCCGGCAAGGTGACGTTGTTGAACGCCTCTTGCCCTATATCCTTCAGGCCGGGGCCGTCATCCCGGCCGCCCTGATCACCGGCATCCGCTCTGACCTTCCCGGCCAGATCACCGCGCAGGTCACGGAAAACGTCTATGACAGCCCGACCGGGTCGCTGCTTCTGATCCCGCAAGGCACCCGCATCATCGGGCAATATGATGACGATGTGACCTTCGGCCAGCGCCGGGTTCTGCTGGTCTGGAACCGGCTGATCCTCCCCGGTGGTCGGTCGATCGTTCTTGAGCGCCTGCCGGGCGCGGATGCCAGCGGTTATGCGGGTCTTGAGGATGGCGTCGATTACCATTGGTGGGATCTGATGCGGGCGGCTGGCCTCTCCACGCTGCTGGCTG
>NZ_JBPVTR010000009.1:0-17780 GCF_051851455.1 Pseudochrobactrum albidum | reverse complement strand
AAATGGTTATGCCTGGTGACAACGTAACTGTTGATGTTGCGCTGATCGTGCCGATCGCCATGGAAGAAAAGCTGCGTTTCGCGATCCGTGAAGGTGGCCGCACCGTTGGTGCCGGTATCGTCGCTTCGATCATCGAATAATTATTGACAAGGCTGCTTGTCAGCCTTGTAACCAATAGAATTTAAATGCAATTATGCATTTATACAGGGGTATAGCTCAGTTGGTAGAGCGACGGTCTCCAAAACCGTAGGTCGCGGGTTCGAGCCCTGCTGCCCCTGCCAGTTTTAAAACAGCGCCGTGCGAATGCCGGCGCTGTTTTTCTTTGCTGTGTCGTTTGTAAAAAAAACTATATCGCCTTTGCAGGCGAGGCTTGTTTCTTTGTGTATATATGCGGGCTTGTTGATCTGTTATTTCGAATTTTGTTCAGGGCAGGGGATTTTTAACAAAGCTGGCGCGGATGATATTGTGATTTGTTGTGCCGGAAATTTCCGCTATAATATACTTTATGTGCATAATGAGCGTAGAATGATATGTGAAGATATGCGCGAATTTAGCGAATAAATGCATATGGGCTTGTGTTTTTATGGAATCGGCTCTATGTAAGGGCAACAGACAAGCGGTGTGCGGGGCTGATTTTAGTCCGGCGCGCCGTTATCTTGTGAGTTCTTTCTGATTAATACATTCTTAACAGCTTGTTTTAGTTGGAAGTAATTTTCTCAGTACAAGCGCAGAGCGGCAAATGGCGTCCAAAACAAATCCGATTACATTTTTTCGTCAGGTTCGCGCTGAGACGGCTAAGGTAACATGGCCGACTCGACGTGAGACAGTAATTTCAACTGTAATGGTTGTTATTATGGCTTTTCTGGCGGCATTGTTTTTCTTTGTTGCGGATCAGCTGATGGCCTATGGCGTAGAGTTGCTTCTGGGTCTCGGACGTTAATATGCGTACTGGTTGGCGTTTGGCCGATGTGAGCTATGCGGGAGAAGCAGAATGACTGCGCGTTGGTATATTGTACACGCATATTCGAATTTTGAAAAAAAGGTTGCTGAGGCAATCGAAGAAAAGGCGAAGCAGAAGGGTCTGTTTCATCATTTTGAAAAAATTCTGGTTCCGACAGAAAAAGTTGTGGAAGTGCGTCGCGGCCGCAAGGTTGATGCTGAGCGCAAATTTTTCCCCGGCTATGTTCTGGTGAGGGCTAACCTTACGGATGATGTCTATCATCTGATTAAAAATACACCGCGGGTTACTGGTTTTCTCGGGACGGAATCAAAGCCTGTTCCGATCAGTGACCGTGAAGTGCAGCAGATTTTGAATCAGGTTCAGGATGGGGTTGAGCGTCCGCGTTCTTCTGTATCTTTTGAGGTTGGTGAATCTGTACGTGTTTCGGATGGTCCGTTTGCTTCCTTTAACGGTATTGTTCAGGAAGTGGATGATGAGCGTTCGCGTCTTAAGGTTGAGGTTTCAATCTTTGGTCGCGCTACGCCGGTTGATCTTGATTTTGGTCAGGTTGAAAAGCTCTGATCATTGCAGTCTTCGGGCTGTCCGCTTGGTGCGGAATTGCCGCTGACGCGGCATTAAACAGGTGGAAGGGGCGCAGGCTTAGCCGCTCTGCAAACCGCACCACCCACTGCAACGCTGCGTAAGCGGCGGTAAACATGTCAGCAATGACATTTGGTTGCCCTTCCGGGCAAGAATAAAAGGCAGAAAATAATGGCTAAAAAAGTTGCAGGCCAGCTTAAGCTTCAGGTGGCAGCTGGCGCCGCAAATCCATCGCCGCCAATTGGTCCGGCATTGGGTCAGCGCGGTATTAATATCATGGAATTCTGTAAGGCATTTAACGCTGCCTCGCAGGAAATGGAAAAAGGTTCGCCTGTTCCGGTCGTGATTACCTATTATCAGGATAAGTCTTTCACTTTTGTGATGAAGACGCCTCCTGTGACATATTTCCTCAAAAAGGCCGCGAATCTGAAGTCCGGCTCAAAAGAGCCTGGTAAATCTTCGGTTGGTACAATTTCACGCGATAAGGTTCGTGAAATTGCTGAAGCCAAGATGAAGGATCTGAACGCTGCGGATATTGAAGCTGCAATGCGTATGATTGAAGGTTCTGCCCGCTCCATGGGTCTGAAGGTGGAGGGCTGATAGGATGGCGAAAATTTCAAAGCGTGTCGCTAAAATCCGTGAAGGCGTTGATTCTACAAAATTGTATGATCTGGGCGCTGCTCTCAGCCTTGTTAAGGAACGTGCCGTTGCCAAATTCGATGAAACCATCGAAGTTGCAATGAATCTTGGTGTTGATCCGCGCCACGCTGACCAGATGGTTCGCGGCGTCGTCAACCTGCCAAACGGTACAGGGCGTACTGTGCGCGTTGCGGTATTTGCCCGTGGCGATAAGGCTGAAGAAGCCAAAAAAGCCGGTGCCGATATTGTTGGTGCGGAAGACCTGTTTGAAACAGTCAATGCCGGCAATATTGATTTTGACCGCTGCATTGCCACCCCTGACATGATGCCGCTTGTAGGTCGCCTTGGTAAGGTACTTGGTCCGCGTGGTATGATGCCAAACCCTAAAGTCGGCACTGTGACAGTTGATGTTGCCGGTGCTGTTAAGGCTTCCAAGGGCGGCGCTGTTGAGTTCCGCGTTGAGAAGGCTGGTATTATTCATGCCGGTATCGGTAAGGCTTCGTTTGAAGTGAAGGCGCTGGAAGAAAATATCCGTGCTTTTGCTGATGCTGTGCTTAAGGCTAAGCCAGCCGGTGCCAAGGGTGAATATCTTAAGCGCGTTGCCGTTTCCTCAACCATGGGCGTTGGTGTCAAGGTTGATCCGTCAAGCGTTAAAATCGCCTGATTTGCTTTTACAGAATAAATCTGTACAAGGCTGATTTGAAGCAGAGTAGATCTTAAGAAGGGGGATTATCTTCTTAAGATTATTGTGAAAGTTTCCGGGGCTCTTCGGAGCCCGGATAACCGGAAGTTATATTCCGGTAATCCTGTCCGAGATTGCGGGTGGTTCGCCTTAATTTTTTGAGCCTGCATGAGACGTGGAATGACCTTATTATCACAGCCTGGCTTGTGTTTAAGGTTTGAACCGTAGTTGCCTTGACCTGATCTGCATTGCAGTGAAGGGGCAGGGGACAGGAACCTCGTAGGTCGGATAGCACTTCTTACACGCTATCCGGCAAAGGCAACCCGGTAAGAGTGCTCCTGTGCATTCTTGCCAACTGGAGAGAGACAGTGGAAAAAGCGGAAAAGCGCGAATTTGTCACTTGGCTGAACGGCACTTTTAAAGAGTCCGGCTCGGTCGTTGTGGCCCACTATAGCGGTCTCACCGTTGCGCAGATGAGCGATCTTCGCGAAAAAGTCCGTGCAGCGGGTGGTGCCGTTAAAGTCGCGAAGAACCGTCTTGCCAAAATCGCTCTTCAGGGCACGGAGTCCGAAGGTATTGCACATCTGTTCAGCGGACAGACTGTCATTGCCTATGCAGCCGATCCGGTTGCGGCTCCGAAAGTAGCAACAGAGTTCGCCAAGACTAATGACAAGCTTGTTATTCTTGGTGGTGCTATGGGTGCAACGCAGCTCGATGCTGAAGGCGTGAAGGCTCTTGCCTCGCTGCCATCAATCGACGAACTGCGCGCAAAGCTGGTTGGTATGATCCAGACACCGGCTACCCGTCTTGCTGTGCTCACAAGCGCGCCTGCAGGCCAGATCGCCCGCGTTATTGGCGCACATGCCCGGAAGAACGAGGCGGCGTAAGGCCGTTCTCGCTGTTATAACAGTTCAAACCTTGAATTAAAGGAATATACAAATGGCTGATCTCGCAAAGATCGTTGAAGACCTGTCCGCACTGACCGTTCTGGAAGCTGCAGAACTGTCCAAGCTTCTTGAAGAAAAGTGGGGCGTATCTGCTGCTGCTCCTGTGGCAGTTGCTGCTGCTGCCGGCGGTGCTGCTGCTCCTGCAGCTGAAGAAAAGACCGAATTTGACGTTATCCTCGCTGATGGCGGCGCAAACAAGATCAATGTGATCAAGGAAGTTCGCGCAATCACCGGTCTTGGTCTTAAGGAAGCTAAAGACCTCGTTGAAGGTGCACCTAAGCCTGTTAAGGAAGGTGCAGCTAAAGACGAAGCTGAAAAAATCAAAGCTCAGCTCGAAGCAGCTGGCGCTAAAGTTGAACTCAAGTAATTTGAGTTATCCGGCGGGCTTAACGGCCCGCCGTTTTCCGCATATAGTGCGGGCGTTTTGATGTGTTGCCTGATTTCAGGTGACAAATAAAAACGAATGGCATAATGAATTGTAAAGGTCTTTCATATCTTGATGGATTTTACAGTTTAAACGGTTACAAACCCTTTTCCTGACAGAAGAGCAGCTGTCAGGAAACGGGTTTTGACCCGTTCATGGGACCGCCGTAAGGCGGCAAGCAACAGGCCCTGGCAATTCCATGGGCTTCAGAACGCCGTAAGGCACAGAACGAGGAGCGACGATGGCTCAGACCCACACTTTTAACGGTCGTAAGCGCGTACGCAAATTTTTCGGCAAGATTCCAGAAGTCGCCCAGATGCCGAACCTTATTGAGGTTCAGAAGGCATCTTATGACCAATTCCTGATGGTGGATGAACCTGAGGGTGGACGTCCTGACGAGGGTTTGCAGGCTGTTTTTAAGTCGGTGTTTCCGATCTCGGATTTTTCCGGGGCCTCTATGCTCGAATTCGTCCGTTACGAATTCGACGCGCCAAAGTTCGATGTGGATGAGTGCCGCCAGCGTGATCTGACCTATTCAGCGCCGCTGAAAGTGACACTGCGTCTTATCGTATTTGATATTGATGAAGATACAGGTGCCAAATCGATCAAGGACATCAAGGAACAGGATGTCTATATGGGCGATATGCCGCTCATGACCGATAATGGTACATTTATTGTTAATGGTACGGAACGCGTTATCGTTTCGCAGATGCACCGCTCACCCGGTGTGTTCTTCGATCACGATAAGGGCAAGACTCATTCTTCGGGCAAACTTTTGTTTGCAGCGCGTGTTATTCCGTATCGCGGTTCTTGGCTCGATATTGAATTTGACGCCAAGGATATTGTTTACGCCCGTATTGACCGCCGCCGCAAGATTCCTGCAACATCATTGTTGATGGCGCTTGGCATGGACGGGGAAGAAATTCTCTCGACCTTCTATAATGCGGTTACCTATACGCGTGATGGCGATAGCTGGCGTATTCCTTATTCCGTTGAACGCTTTAAGGGCATGAAGCTGATTGGCGACATGCTTGATGCTGATACCGGTGAAGTTGTGGCTGAAAGCGGCCGCAAGCTTACTGCCCGTGCGGCAAAGCAGATTGCTGAAAAGGGCGTCAAGGCAATCCGCGCAACGGATGATGATCTGCTTGGTTCCTATCTTGCAGAGGATATTGTCAATTATGCCACCGGTGAGATTTATCTTGAAGCCGGTGATGAGATTGATGAAAAGACTCTCAAGATTCTGCTCGAAACCGGCGGTAATGAGGTCAATGTTCTTGATATCGACCATGTGAATGTGGGTGCTTACATCCGCAATACACTGGCTGCGGACAAAAACCAGTCCCGTCAGGATGCGCTGTTTGATATTTATCGTGTCATGCGCCCTGGTGAGCCGCCGACAATGGATTCAGCCGAAGCGATGTTTGAATCGCTGTTGTTTGATCCGGAGCGTTATGATCTGTCGGCTGTCGGCCGCGTTAAGATGAATATGCGCCTTGACCTTGATGCGGAAGATACTGTTCGCGTTCTGCGCAAGGAAGATATTCTTGCTGTTATCAAGACGCTGGTGGAACTGCGTGACGGTAAGGGCGAGATTGATGATATTGACAATCTCGGTAATCGTCGTGTGCGCTCTGTTGGCGAATTGATGGAAAATCAGTATCGCGTTGGTTTGCTGCGCATGGAGCGTGCGATCAAGGAGCGGATGTCGTCGATTGAGATTGACACGGTTATGCCGCAGGATCTGATCAATGCGAAGCCTGCTGCTGCTGCTGTGCGTGAATTTTTTGGTTCCTCGCAGCTGTCACAATTTATGGATCAGACCAATCCGCTGTCTGAAATCACCCATAAGCGCCGTCTTTCGGCTCTTGGACCTGGCGGCTTGACCCGTGAACGCGCCGGCTTTGAAGTGCGTGACGTACATCCGACGCATTATGGCCGTATCTGCCCGATTGAAACGCCGGAAGGCCCGAATATTGGTCTGATCAATTCGCTGGCAACTTTTGCACGTGTTAATAAATATGGCTTTATTGAAAGCCCGTATCGCAAGATCATTGACGGTAAGGTAACCAATGAAGTGGTTTATCTGTCGGCGATGGAAGAGGCCAAGCATTATGTTGCCCAGGCCAATGCCGAGCTGAACGATAATGGCGAATTTGTTGAAGAGTTCGTGATTTCACGTCATGCCGGTGAAGTTCTTATGGCGCCACGTGAAAATGTGGATCTTATGGACGTTTCGCCAAAACAGCTGGTTTCTGTTGCGGCAGCCCTTATTCCGTTCCTGGAAAATGACGATGCGAACCGTGCTCTCATGGGCTCGAACATGCAGCGTCAGGCTGTGCCTCTGGTGCGCGCTGAAGCGCCGTTTGTCGGAACCGGTATGGAGCCGATCGTTGCACGCGATTCCGGTGCGGCGATTGCTGCACGCCGTGGCGGTGTTGTTGATCAGGTGGATGCGACCCGTATCGTTATCCGCGCAACCGAAGACCTCGATCCTTCGAAGTCCGGTGTTGATATTTACCGTCTGATGAAGTTCCAGCGTTCCAACCAGTCAACCTGTATCAATCAGCGTCCGCTTGTGCGCGTTGGTGATCGTGTAGGCAAGGGCGATATTATTGCTGATGGTCCGTCAACCGATCTGGGCGATCTGGCGCTTGGCCGTAACGTGCTTGTCGCGTTTATGCCTTGGAACGGCTATAACTATGAAGACTCCATTCTGCTTTCTGAAAAGATTGTTTCGGATGATGTCTTTACTTCGATCCATATCGAAGAATTTGAAGTTGCTGCCCGTGATACCAAGCTCGGGCCTGAAGAGATCACCCGCGATATTCCGAATGTTTCGGAAGAGGCACTGAAGAACCTTGATGAGGCCGGTATTGTTTATATCGGTGCTGAGGTTCATCCGGGCGATATTCTGGTTGGCAAGATCACGCCTAAGGGTGAAAGCCCGATGACGCCGGAAGAGAAGCTTTTGCGCGCTATCTTCGGTGAAAAGGCTTCCGATGTGCGTGACACTTCTATGCGTATGCCGCCCGGAACCTATGGTACTGTTGTGGAAGTTCGTGTTTTCAACCGTCATGGTGTTGAAAAAGACGAACGTGCAATGGCGATTGAGCGTGAAGAAATCGAGCGTCTTGCCAAGGACCGCGATGACGAACAATCGATCCTTGACCGCAATACCTATGGCCGTCTGGCTGATATGCTGGAAGGCAAGGCTGCAGTTGCCGGGCCAAAAGGCTTCAAAAAAGGCACGACTGTCAACCGTGATATTCTGAGTGAATATCCACGCTCACAATGGTGGCAGTTTGCCGTTGAGGACGAAAAGGGCCAGAGTGAGCTTGAAGCTCTGCGCAACCAGTATGACGCATCCAAGAAGCTGCTGGAAACACGCTTCATGGATAAGGTTGAGAAGGTGCAGCGCGGCGATGAAATGGCGCCGGGCGTCATGAAGATGGTGAAGGTCTTTGTCGCTGTGAAGCGCAAGATCCAGCCTGGCGACAAGATGGCCGGCCGTCATGGTAACAAGGGTGTGGTTTCGCGCATTCTGCCTGTAGAAGACATGCCGTTTCTTGAAGACGGGACACATGCAGATATCGTGCTGAACCCGCTTGGTGTGCCCTCACGTATGAATGTGGGACAGATTCTGGAAACACATCTGGGCTGGGCATGTGCTGGTATGGGTAAGAAGATCGGTGAACTTCTTGAAGTTTATCGCTCAACAAATAATATCCAGCCATTGCGTGAGACACTGGAGCATATCTATCCGGATAATGATCGTAACGAGCCTGTACGCTCTTATGATGATGACAGTGTTGTCATGCTGGCCGAGCAGGTCAAGCGCGGCGTATCGATTGCCACACCTGTTTTTGACGGTGCTGTGGAAGCTGATATTAATGCGATGCTGGCTGATGCAGGTCTGGCAACATCCGGTCAGTCAACCTTGTATGACGGCCGTACGGGTGAACCTTTTGATCGTCAGGTGACAATGGGCTATATTTATATGCTCAAACTGCACCACCTTGTTGATGACAAGATCCATGCCCGTTCGATCGGTCCGTACTCGCTTGTTACGCAGCAGCCGCTGGGTGGTAAGGCGCAGTTTGGTGGTCAGCGCTTCGGGGAAATGGAGGTCTGGGCGCTGGAAGCTTACGGTGCAGCCTATACCTTGCAGGAAATGCTCACCATCAAATCCGATGATGTGGCAGGACGTACCAAGGTTTATGAAGCGATTGTCCGCGGCGATGATACATTCGAGGCAGGCATACCAGAGAGCTTCAATGTTCTTGTGAAGGAAATGCGCTCGCTTGGTCTGAATGTCGAGCTGGATGATACCCGTGATTATATTGCCCAGGCTGATATGCCTGACGCAGCAGAATAAAAACTACGGCGTGACGCGGTTTTCCGCGCCACGCCATTATTGCCCCTGTCATTGCGGCATATTTTGAAATTATGACGGTTACAGCACTGTGTCTGACCGTCGGATAAGATCAGGGCTATTGCCCGTCAGAGCGTATCAAGGCGCTAAAGCCTGTGCCGGATGCCGCTCTGTATATAGATTCAAACGCATGATGCTTGCAGAAAGTAGGCCAACTTTTTTGTTGAGTATTGTGCCCTAAGGAGAACGGCATGAACCAAGAGGTCATGAATCTTTTCAATCCTCAGGCTCCGGTGCAGACATTCGATTCCATCCGGATTTCGATTGCCAGCCCTGAGAAGATTCTGTCCTGGTCATACGGCGAGATCAAAAAGCCAGAAACGATCAATTACCGTACGTTCAAGCCTGAACGCGATGGTCTGTTCTGCGCCCGCATCTTCGGCCCGATCAAGGACTATGAGTGCCTGTGCGGTAAGTACAAGCGCATGAAATATAAGGGCATTATCTGCGAAAAATGCGGTGTTGAAGTTACATTATCGCGCGTGCGCCGTGAGCGCATGGGCCATATCGAACTGGCTGCACCTGTTGCTCATATCTGGTTTTTGAAATCATTGCCTTCGCGTATCGGCACATTGCTTGATATGACGCTGAAGGATATTGAGCGCGTTCTGTATTTTGAAAATTACATTGTTACCGAGCCTGGTCTGACTTCTTTGAAAGAGCATCAGCTGCTTTCAGAAGAAGAATATATGATTGCTGTTGATGAATTTGGTGAAGACCAGTTCACGGCGCTTATCGGTGCGGAAGCGATTTACGAGCTGCTGGCTTCCATGGAGCTGGAAAAAATTGCTGTACAGCTGCGCTCTGAGCTTGCTGAAACCACTTCGGAACTGAAGACCAAAAAACTGATGAAGCGTCTCAAAATTGTTGAGAACTTCATGGAATCCGGTAATCGTCCTGAATGGATGATCATGAAGATCATTCCGGTTATCCCGCCGGATTTGCGTCCGCTTGTGCCGCTGGATGGCGGCCGTTTTGCAACGTCCGATCTTAACGATCTTTATCGCCGCGTGATCAACCGTAATAACCGCCTGAAGCGCCTGATGGAGCTTCGTGCGCCTGGTATTATTATCCGCAATGAAAAGCGTATGCTGCAGGAAGCGGTTGATGCGCTGTTTGACAATGGCCGGCGTGGCCGCACCATTACCGGTGCCAATAAGCGTCCTTTGAAATCACTTTCCGATATGCTTAAAGGGAAGCAGGGGCGTTTCCGTCAGAACCTGCTTGGTAAGCGTGTCGACTATTCCGGCCGTTCGGTTATTGTGACCGGTCCGGAACTAAAGCTGCATCAGTGCGGTTTGCCGAAGAAAATGGCGCTGGAACTGTTCAAGCCGTTCATTTATGCGCGTCTTGATGCCAAGGGCTTTTCTTCAACGGTTAAACAGGCGAAAAAGCTTGTTGAAAAAGAACGTCCGGAAGTGTGGGATATCCTTGATGAGGTTATCCGTGAGCATCCGGTTCTGTTAAACCGCGCGCCAACGCTGCACCGCCTTGGTATTCAGGCTTTTGAACCAACACTGATTGAAGGTAAGGCAATCCAGCTGCATCCGCTTGTCTGTACTGCGTTTAACGCGGACTTTGACGGCGACCAGATGGCTGTTCACGTGCCGCTGTCTCTGGAAGCACAGCTGGAAGCACGCGTATTGATGATGTCGACCAACAATATTCTGCATCCGGCCAATGGTCTGCCGATCATCGTGCCGTCTCAGGATATGGTGCTGGGGCTTTATTACCTGTCGATTGTTGCTGAAAACGAACCCGGACAGGGCATGATTTTTGCCGATATGGGCGAATTGCAGCATGCGCTGGAAACCAAAACCGTTACATTGCACACCAAGATCAAGGGTCGTTACAAGAGCGTTGATGCTGAAGGCAATCCTGTATCAAAAATCTATGATACAACACCGGGTCGGATGATCATTGGTGAATTGCTGCCAAAGAATGCCAATGTTCCTTTTGATATCTGCAATCAGGAAATGACCAAGAAGAACATCTCCAAGATGATCGATCTGGTTTACCGCCATTGCGGCCAGAAGGAGACAGTGATTTTCTGTGACCGTGTGATGCAGCTTGGTTTTGCCCATGCCTGCCGCGCCGGTATTTCCTTCGGTAAGGATGATATGGTCATCCCAGCCTCCAAAGCCAAAATTGTTGCCGATACGGAAGCTTTGGCCAAGGAATATGAACAGCAATATAATGACGGTCTGATCACACAGGGCGAGAAATACAACAAGGTTGTTGATGCCTGGGGCAAGGCAACAGACAAGATCGCCGAAGAAATGATGGCGCGTATTAAGGCTGTTGAATTTGATCCGGAAACCGGCCGTCAGAAACAGATGAACTCCATCTATATGATGTCGCATTCCGGTGCGCGCGGTTCGCCGTCGCAGATGCGCCAGCTTGGCGGTATGCGCGGCCTGATGGCCAAGCCTTCCGGTGAGATTATCGAAACGCCGATTATCTCCAACTTTAAAGAAGGCCTGACCGTGAATGAGTACTTCAACTCCACGCACGGTGCCCGTAAGGGTCTCGCTGACACGGCGCTGAAAACCGCTAACTCCGGTTATCTGACCCGCCGTCTGGTGGACGTTGCGCAGGATGCGATTATTTCTGAGGCAGATTGCGGTGCAACCGTTGGTCTGACTATGAGCCCGATCGTTGATGCCGGTCAGATTGTTGCTTCGCTTGGCATGCGCATTCTCGGCCGTGTGGCTCTGGATGATATTACGCATCCGGCTACAGGCGAACTGATTGTTGCCTCCGGTGACATGATTGAAGAGCGCCATGTGGAAGTGATTGAAAAGGCCGGTATCCAGACTGTTCGCATTCGTTCGGCCCTGACCTGTCTTACCCGCGCCGGCGTGTGCGGCAAGTGCTATGGCCGTGACCTTGCACGCGGTACACCTGTGAATAAGGGTGAGGCCGTTGGTGTTATCGCCGCTCAGTCGATTGGTGAGCCGGGCACACAGCTGACCATGCGTACATTCCACCTTGGCGGTACGGCTCAGGTTGTGGACAGCTCCTATCTTGAAGCCTCCTATGAGGGCACAGTTACACTGCGTAACCGCAATGTGGTGCGCAATTCCGATGGCCATCTGGTGGTCATGGGCCGTAACATGGCTGTTCTCATCATGGATGCTTCGGGCAAGGAACGCGCAAGCCACCGTGTTGCCTATGGTTCACGCCTGTTTGTGGATGACGGCGATACGGTCAAGCGTGGCCAGCGTCTGGCAGAATGGGATCCATATACCCGTCCGATCATTACCGAAGTTGAAGGTGTGATCGAGTTTGAAGATATGGTTGATGGTCTGTCCGTTGCTGAAACGACAGATGAATCCACCGGTATCACCAAGCGCGTGGTTATGGATTGGCGCTCAACACCGCGTGGTGCTGATCTTAAGCCTGCCCTTGTTGTCAAGGACAAGAATGGCAAGGTTGCGAAATTCGCCAAGGGTGGTGAAGCACGCTTCCTGCTTTCGGTGGAAACCATTCTTTCGGTTGAGCCTGGTGCAACAGTGCGTGTTGGTGATGTGATTGCGCGTCTGCCAATGGAAAGCGCCAAGACCAAGGATATTACCGGTGGTCTGCCACGCGTTGCGGAACTGTTTGAAGCGCGCCGGCCAAAAGATCATGCGATCATTGCCGAGGTTGACGGTACAATTCGTTTCGGCCGCGATTACAAGAACAAGCGCCGCATTATTATTGAGCCGAATGACCATAATCTGGAACCGGTTGAATATCTTATCCCTAAGGGCAAGCCTTTCCATCTTCAGGATGGCGATGCGATTGAAAAGGGTGATTATATTCTTGACGGTAATCCTGCGCCGCATGACATTCTTGCGATTAAGGGTGTGGAGGCTCTCGCTTCCTATCTCGTGAATGAAATCCAGGAAGTGTACCGATTGCAGGGTGTGACGATCAACGATAAGCATATTGAAGTGATCGTCCGTCAGATGTTGCAGAAAGTTGAGATCACGGAATCCGGTGACAGCACCTATATTCCGGGCGATCATGTGGATCGTATTGAACTCGACGAAATCAATGAGCGTCTGGTTGAAGAGGGCAAGAAGCCTGCAGAAGGCCAGCCGGTTCTGCTTGGTATCACCAAGGCATCGCTGCAGACACCGTCCTTCATCTCGGCTGCTTCCTTCCAGGAAACAACCCGCGTTCTTACAGAAGCCGCGGTTGCCGGTAAGATGGATACGCTGCAGGGTCTGAAGGAAAACGTGATTGTTGGTCGTCTTATCCCTGCCGGTACCGGTGGTATGATGAGCCAGATCCGCCGTATTGCGACAGCCCGCGATGATCTTATCATTGATGAGCGCCGCAAGACTTCCGGTGCTGATACGGCCAATGCAATGCTGGTTGATATGACCAATAATGCAGCGGAATAAATGCTGTTGTAAAATAAACAAAAAGGCCGCCTTCAGGGCGGCCTTTTTATGTGTTTTTTTGTGTGCAGTCTGTGCGGGAATTGAAATCAGCCGCTTATTTTGCCAGTTGATGAATACGCCAATTGGTAAGATCAATCATACAGCCTTGCTGCATATCGCCGGCGCCGGAGCCGCCAAGTGCCGCATCGCCAATGCGCTTGCATTCCGCATCACGAAAACGCAAAAATGCTTTTTGGGATTTTTTCAAAGAACGAATGGCCGTTTTGACACTAGATGAGCCGGTCTCCTCTATCGCGCGGCGTGTTTTTTCAAATTGTGTCTTCAATTTTTCATCTGCAATTTTCTGCTGTTCTTGCAGGCAGCCTTGCAATTCTGTCCGCGGTTTTGAGCCGATGATTGTATAACAATGATCAAGCGCGCCGGTCTGTTGCGGGGTTTCAGCGGCTGAGGCAGAAAATGCAGTAGGTACAACAAGCAGCGCGGCAATCAATAAAGAATATTTTGAGATATGATTATGCATAGCAGACTCCTTATAAAAATAACTATGCATGAAATTATGGTGAAATAATATTCCAAAAATCTGCGCAAACTGTAAATGATATCCGGCAAAATTTCGTTTATAAAAATAAAGAGGCGGTGGTTACCGCCTCTGTGCTGATTGTAAATAAAAGATGCTGAATAAGCTTATTCTTCATCATCATGTGAGCCATCAAATTCAATCAGGGCTACCTGACCGGAGAGGGCGGTATTATACGCACTCAGATATGGCTCTTCTTCCGGCTGTTCAGTAAGGGTGCCGATTTCGGATATTTCAGCTTCGGCAAACCCCTCATTTGCCAAAATTTCCAAGGTTGTTTGAATAATGTTCTCATCAGGCTTTGCCTGCAGGAGCATGTGGACATTCACAGGATCGCTCTCGTCCTCTTTCCAGGCATCTGCAATAATAAGATACACATTATTCGAATCGGGATTAGTGTCTGACACTGGGCATTCCTTAATTTGAAGTTAACATTGCCCTGTATCAGGGCCTGAAACGGCTGAATCAGACAGGTTGAATAAAAGATAATCTGTATAAAAGACAGTCATATCAGGATTCTGGCTGCAATTTATGCGGTTTGGATAGGAAATGGCGCCGAATTTCAAAAAAACAGCCGGTTTTAAGGCATATTTTGCTGTTTTATCTGTCATAAATCAGAAAACTGAAGCGGCGGTCTTGACGAAACGCGCCTTTAAGCGTATCAGCACACCATCTGAGCCGATGTGAGGCTGGCTGATCCGGAGTGAATGGCTCTGGAGTTCGTCTCAAACAGGGTTCGTTTTACGATATTTAGTGCAAATTGCCGTTCGCATGAAGGTAACTTCCTCTGCTTTTGTTCGGGCATGCCAGTGCTAGCACTGGCACAATGTCCGATTTTGTGCATGAGCATAACGGTGAAACGGCCCGATTGGGCGAATGATACGAATAAATTAAGTAGAGGAAGGTTCAATGCCTACCGTAAACCAGCTGATCCGTAAACCGCGCCAAGCGCAGGTTAAGCGTAATAAGGTTCCTGCTTTGCAGGCAAACCCGCAGAAGCGTGGTGTTTGTACCCGTGTTTATACAACAACACCTAAAAAGCCGAACTCGGCGCTGCGTAAAGTGGCAAAGATTCGTCTGACCAATGGCTTTGAAGTGATTGGTTATATTCCGGGTGAGGGTCATAATCTTCAGGAGCACTCTGTTGTTATGATCCGCGGCGGTCGCGTAAAAGACTTGCCGGGTGTTCGTTATCACATCATCCGTGGTGTACTTGATACCCAGGGTGTGAAGAATCGTAAGCAGCGTCGTTCGCTTTATGGTGCTAAACGTCCTAAATAAGTAATTTTCCGGGGATACCGGCCACCTGATCCTCAGGTGAGTTGAGCCCGATGTAATTAAAGAGACTGACATGTCCCGTCGTCATAGTGCTGAGAAGCGTGAAATTAATCCGGATCCTAAATTTGGTGATCTGGTTGTAACCAAATTCATGAATGCGATTATGCTTCATGGTAAGAAATCTGTTGCAGAATCCATCGTTTACGGTGCTCTGGAAGCAGTGGAAGCCAAGGCTAAGCAGGATGGTCTGACAATGTTCCATCAGGCGCTTGATAATGTTGCGCCGCATGTGGAAGTGCGCTCGCGCCGTGTGGGTGGTGCGACCTATCAGGTTCCTGTTGATGTCCGTCCTGATCGTCGTCAGGCGCTGGCAATCCGCTGGCTTATCAATGCTGCACGTAACCGCAATGAGACAACGATGATTGATCGCTTGTCGGGTGAGTTGCTCGATGCTGCAAATAATCGTGGCTCTGCTGTCAAGAAGCGTGAAGATACGCATCGTATGGCGGAAGCTAACCGCGCATTCTCGCATTACCGCTGGTAATCGTCGAACTCTGTTCAAAGAGCAAATATTATGGCCCGCGAATATAAAATCGAAGACTACCGTAATTTCGGTATTATGGCGCACATCGATGCCGGTAAGACGACAACGACTGAGCGTATTCTTTTCTACACGGGTAAGAACCACAAGATCGGTGAAACCCATGACGGTTCCGCCACGATGGACTGGATGGAGCAGGAGCAGGAGCGTGGTATCACCATTACCTCTGCTGCAACCACCACATTCTGGCAGGGTCGTGATGGCAAGAAGCGTCGCTTCAATATTATCGATACGCCGGGTCACGTTGACTTCACCATTGAAGTTGAGCGTTCCCTGCGCGTTCTCGATGGTGCGATTGCGCTGCTCGATGCGAATGCCGGTGTAGAGCCGCAGACTGAAACCGTATGGCGTCAGGCTGAAAAATATCATGTGCCACGCATGATCTTTGTCAATAAAATGGACAAGATCGGTGCGGATTTCTTCCGCTGCGTTGATATGATCAAAACCCGTCTTGGTGCGACTGCTCTTGTTGTGCAGTTGCCAATCGGTGCTGAAAACGAATTTGAAGGCGTTATCGATCTTATCGAAATGAAGGCGCTGACATGGGATGGTTCTATCGGTGCTGTTACCGAGGTTAAGGATATTCCTGCCAACCTTCAGGCAAAAGCTGAAGAGTATCGTGAAAAGCTGATCGAAACCGCTGTTGAAATCGATGAAGCTGCAATGGAAGCTTATCTGGAAGGCACTCTGCCTACCAATGATGAGCTGCGTGCTCTTATCCGTAAGGGTACGATTGCTGTGCAGTTCCATCCTGTAATGTGCGGTACTGCATTCAAGAATAAGGGCGTGCAGCCTTTGCTGGATGCGGTTGTGGATTATCTGCCTGCGCCTAACGAAGTGCCTGCAATCAAGGGTATTGACGTTAAGACGGAAGCTGAAACCACGCGTGAATCTTCCGATGAAGCGCCGCTTTCATTGCTTGCATTCAAGATCATGAATGACCCGTTTGTAGGTTCGCTCACTTTCGCACGTATTTATTCGGGCAAGCTGACCAAGGGTGTTTCTCTTGAAAACACCGTCAAGGGCAAGCGTGAGCGTATCGGCCGTATGCTGCAGATGCACTCCAACAGCCGTGAAGATATTGATGAGGCATTTGCCGGCGATATCGTGGCTCTTGCCGGCCTGAAGGAAACCACAACCGGTGACACGCTTTGCGATCCGCTGAAGCCTGTTATTCTGGAACGTATGGAATTCCCTGATCCGGTTATTGAAATCGCGATTGAACCAAAGACCAAGGCTGACCAGGAAAAGATGGGTATTGCGCTCAATCGTTTGGCTGCTGAAGATCCTTCATTCCGCGTTAAGTCTGATGAAGAATCCGGTCAGACCATTATTGCCGGTATGGGTGAGTTGCACCTTGATATTCTGGTTGACCGTATGCGTCGTGAATTCAAGGTTGAGGCCAATGTCGGTCAGCCGCAGGTTGCTTACCGTGAAAGCATTACCCGTCAGGCAGAAATCGATTATACACACAAGAAGCAGTCCGGTGGTTCCGGTCAGTTTGCTCGTGTTAAAATCGTATTCGAGCCGCATGAAGGTGATGATTTCCTCTTCGAATCCAAGATCGTCGGTGGTGCTGTTCCGAAAGAATATATCCCTGGCGTTCAGAAGGGTATCGAAAGCGTTATGGGTGCAGGTCCTCTGGCCGGTTTCCCTATGCTTGGTGTGAAGGCAACACTTATCGATGGTGCTTACCACGATGTTGACTCGTCTGTTCTGGCCTTCGAAATTGCTGCACGTGCTGCATTCCGTGAAGGTGCGCAGAAAGCCGGCGCTCAGCTGCTCGAACCGATCATGAAGGTCGAAGTTGTGACGCCTGAGGATTATGTTGGTGATGTTATTGGTGATCTGAACTCCCGTCGCGGTCAGATTTCCGGTACTGAAGCCCGTGGCATTGCCACTGTTATCAATGCAATGGTTCCGCTGGCCAGCATGTTTGGCTATGTGAACAGCCTGCGTTCGATGTCTCAGGGTCGTGCCCAGTACACCATGCAGTTCGACCATTATGAGCCGGTTCCGGCTGCGGTCGCCGCAGAAATTCAGAAGAAGTTTGCGTAAGCCTCTCGGCTTACGCTCGTTAAAATTAAGAATGCCTGAGCAGGCTAAATTGATGGAGAGCTCAGATGGCAAAGAGCAAATTTGAACGTACCAAACCGCACGTCAATATCGGCACTATCGGTCACGTTGACCATGGTAAGACCTCGTTGACAGCTGCTATCACCAAGTTCTTTGGTGATTTCCGTGCCTATGATCAGATTGATAA
>NZ_JBPVTR010000008.1:0-15775 GCF_051851455.1 Pseudochrobactrum albidum | reverse complement strand
ATTGAGAATATGTTCGGAAAACTCAAAGACTGGCGACGCATCCATACTCGCTACGACCGATGCGCGCACACCTTCTTCTCCGCCATCTGCATCGCTGCAACCGTCATCTTCTGGCTAAATCAATGAGTCCTGAGCTTAGCGAAACAGGAGCGGTAAAAGCTCTACAAAACAATAACTGCGCTATGCAGCAAACGAACATTCTCTCCTGCATAATTTCTAAACCGCATGTTGCAAGACACTCAAGCCGCCATCAATCGTCAAACAGGTTGCGGTCATAAACGGGCATTCATCTGAAATCATAAACACTGCCGCCATTGCAATCTCCTGTGTGCTGGCGATGCGTCCGCCCGGATGCAACCGCATAGTCTCAGCTTTTGCCGCCTCCGGATCAGGAAAACTGTTCCAGTAATCCACATTCTTTTGCGTCAATACATAACCCGGAGCAATAGCATTCACACGTATTTGCTGCGGCGCATATTCAAGCCCCAGAGATTTGGTCATGCCCAGCAATGCATGTTTCGCCAACGGATAAGGAAATGTATGCGGGATAATCGTGAAAGAATGGGTAGAGACAATATTAAGAATAACGCCGCCCCCCCTGCTCAATCATACGCGGCAGCACAGCCTTACAACAATTCCATGCTCCTTTCAGATTAACATCAAAGCAGCGGTTCCACGCCTCTTCATCCATCTCCAGCGGTTTATTAAAAACATTGATACCGGCATTATTGACCAGCGCATTAATCTGCCCGATTTCCGCATCTGCCTGCATAAACGCATTTTCAATCGCTGTGGCGTCAGAAATATCCGCTTGAATAAAACCAACGGTCACACCGCTTTCCCGCAAGGCCAATGCTTCTTTTTGCAATAGTTCCCCGTCCGTATCGATCAGGAAAAGCGCAGCCCCCTCGCGGCCAAAACATTGTGCAATTGCAAGTCCGATACCTTGAGCCGCACCGGTAACAACAATACGTTTGCCAATAAGACGATCAACCATGATATTATCCTTTTTGAGCGCCTAAATTACCACTCTGCGAAACTGCCGTCTTCATGACGCCACACCGGATTGCGCCAGCGATGACCGATTTTGGCTCGTTCAATCACATAGGCCTCATCAACATCAACCCCCAATCCTGCGCCTTGCGGAATAGTTACAAAACCGTCTTTGTAATCAAAAACATCGCGATTAGTGATATAATCCAGAATATCGTTATCCTGATTATAATGGATATTCAGGCTCTGCTCCTGAATAAACGCATTATAGCTTACCGCATCAATTTGCAGACAGGCCGCCAGTGCAATCGGCCCTAACGGACAATGCGGTGCCAGCGCAATATCATAGGCTTCAGCCATTGAAGCAATCTTGCGACATTCAGTAATCCCACCGGCATGGGATAGATCAGGCTGGACAATATCCACATAACCACCAGAGAGAATTTTCTTGAAATCCCAGCGCGAATAAAGACGTTCGCCCAAAGCAATCGGCGTAGAAGTATGATTAGCAATCTCTTTCAGTGCTTCATAATTCTCCGATAAAACCGGCTCTTCAATAAACATGAGCCGAAACGGATCGAGCGCTTTAGCTAGCACCTTAGCCATTGGACGATGCACGCGACCATGAAAATCCGCGCCAATGCCAATATGCGGACCAACCGCATCACGCACTGTGCCGATCGTCTCAACAATTGCATCAATCTTGGCGTAGCTGTCAACGATCTGCAATTCTTCCGCACCATTGAGCTTCAATGCTGTAAAGCCCCGTGCCACCATTTCCTTAGCATTACGCGCCACATCGGACGGCCGGTCACCACCGATCCATGAATAGACTTTTATCCGCTCACGGCACTGGCCGCCAAGCAGCTGGTGCACCGGCACATTCAGCGCCTTACCTTTAATATCCCACAAGGCTTGATCAATACCGGCAATGGCACTCATATGTATGGCGCCGCCACGATAAAACCCGCCACGATACATGACATTCCAATGGTCTTCGATCAGGAAAGGATCTTTGCCAATCAGATAATCAGCTAATTCATGTACCGCTTTCTCAACAGTCAGTGCACGGCCTTCAACAATCGGCTCTCCCCAGCCGGAAATCCCCTCATCGGTTTCAACTTTTACAAACAACCAGCGCGGTGGCACAATATAAGTCGTCAGCTTGGTAATTTTCATGTTATTATCCTTTTATAGACCTGATATTTAGCGCAGCTCAGTCTTCCGCGAAAACGCTAAGCTGCTCTGGTTTGCTCCGGCTGCAAACAAATGGTTCCAGACAGGCTTTCTCCCGGCTGCAATATTTTCAGGCCGCCATAGTCATCACGACCATGGTCTCCGGCCATATGAGACATCGGCTCCAGACAAAAATAATCCGCGCGAAATTGCGATGCCGGCACCCCGTGCGGCATATAAAGGAAGAACCGATCAAATAGCGGATCCGCTTTTATAATCAGAGTTGTATTATATTCCGGCCAGACAATCATGGCTTTACCATCCCAGCCCTCAAACCCGTTATTCACCCAAAAACCGGGAAGTTGTTTTGTGCTGCTGAAATTTAAGTCATCAGGAATATTCACACGCTTTTCAGGCAAATAACCCGCACCTTGCGTCCACATTGTCTTTGCGTTGAGCTGTAATTGTGTTTGTTCGGTCAAATGAAAATAGGGATGCCAGCCAAGACCAAACGGCATGGCTTTATTCCCTTTATTCGTCACGCGCATAAAAAGGCTGAAGCCTGCTTCATCCAATGTAAATCTTTGTTCCGCATCAAAGATAAAAGCCGCCCCTGCTTTGTCATGCGTTAAGCGCAATACAAGCCTGTCATCTAATTTTTCAGCAATCTGCCAAAGTGCTTGCCAGCCTTCGCCGTGAATATAGAGCGGATCATCCTGTGTGTTGGCACAAAACTGATAATCACATCCCTCAAAACTAAAAAAATTTTGTGCAATACGATTTCCAAAAGGAATGAGCGGAAAACCACCGGTTTCAACTGGGTCGGCATCAACATGTTTAGCCTCGCGCAACAAAGGAATACGATGCCGCCGGTTGCACCACCAAAGGCCATGAACTGTGCCACCTTGACCAGCAATATGCGCTTCCAATTGTTGTGTTTTCAAAGTGATGATGCTCATGACAGCCTCCTGTCAAATAAGTTTGACATCAGGCTCAAATCTGCCTTCGAACGGCAGATCAATGACAAATGTTGCTCCTGCAGGCTCCTGTTGACGCACCACATCATCCAACCCGACCCATGCGGATGTCACCAGCATCTGGCTGGCCGTTTCCCCGATAAAGGCCGGACAACTTGGCTGAGAAACCGGCAAAGATATGGTTTGTAAAAGATTGCCATCCGGTGCATATCCGGCGACCCGCGAGCCGCCCCACAGTGCAACCCAAAAATTGCCTTGCGCATCAACAACCGCACCATCAGGACTGCCTGCCGGAAAGTCATTAAGAAACAATTCCGGATTACCGGCCGGCAGGCCATTGTGAGGATTAAGCGGCACGCGCATCACCTGACGTAAAGCGGTATCGGCAAAGTAACCCATACGACCATCCAGCGAAAAACAGATCGCATTGCTGATCGTAATATTCTCATAGAGCCTGCGCAACTCGCCTTTATAATACCAATAAATTGAACCAGCGCCCTGTTCGGCCTGCCAGCCCATTGTGCCAAGCCAAAATGCACCCGATGGATGCACCCGTGCATCATTAGAGCGGGTTAGCTTATTATCCGCTTCAATTGCGTAATGCAGAACCAAATCACCGGTTGCTATCTCGCGCAGATACAGGCCTCGCTCTGTGAAGAGCAGTTGGCGCTGGTCGTCCACCCGCGCAAGTGCACTCGCAGCAAAAGGCAGATCATGCTGCCTGCTCACTCCGCCTTGAAACTGATATTCGCAGAGTTTGGCTTGCAAAATATCAAACCACCAGACCGTTTTAGTATGCGCATCATAAACCGGCCCCTCCCCCAGCTTGCACAAGGGCACATTTAATGCTGCCAACGCCAAAATCTCAGCCATGCCTGTCACCACGCACTTCGTTATGAGCAAACACCTCATCATAAGCTGTGATTGTCAGCCGGGCTTTTTTGCGCACAGCTTGCGCACTATCCCCCGGCTTATAAAGGCTGGAACCAATACCAAAGACTCGCACCCCCACACGGGCGTAATCTCCGAAACTTTGATCTGAAACACCGCCGACAGCGCCAACAACCGTATCTTTTGGCAAAATGGTTTTAATCGCTGCAATGCCGGAAGGACCAATGGTACCGGCTGGAAAAAACTTCAACGCAGAAGCGCCACTTTGCAATGCCAGAAGAGCTTCACTCGCCGTATAACAGCCGGGCATAGTAATCAGCCCGCAAGCGGTAGCATGGCGGATAATATCGGCGTCCGTATTGGGGCTCACCATAATCCGCCCGCCAATATCTGCCAACCGTTGGACATCCCGTGTTGTCAGAACAGTTCCCGCACCGATCAGCACTTTATCGCCAAATAATTTCACCGCGCGCTCAATAGAAACCCATGGCTGAGGCGAGTTCAGCGGAATTTCAATAATCTCAAATCCTTCGGTAATCAGTGCTTCAAGTACCGGTTCAACTTCATCATTACGAATACCGCGAATGATTGCTACCAATGAGCGTTGCAAATTCGGCCAGGCAATTAATGACATTATGCTCTCCTTTGCGCATGACCTGCTACCGGCCACGATCTGACAGCTGCCGCAAATAATCCCCGCCGAACTGCAATTTCACCATCCAGTACAGTGATGGTGAAACCAACTTTTTCCAGTACAGATTGATACAAGCGGCTAAGCTTTCCTGAAGCAACCAGCCCGATTGCGCCAATGCCATAAAGCTGTTTTGCCCTCCCCCCCTCAGCGCCAATCAAGAGACCTGAAAGATGAGCCTGCCCTTCAGATTGCGCTTCAAAGCCAAGCAATTGGGCTGCGCGAATAGTAAAAATATCTTCGGCCATCCGCGCCGGTTCAACGCATGCTTTTGCAGCGGCACGTAAAAAAGCAGGACTGTTTTCATCAAAAGACACAGTCATATCCACCGCATAGCTAAGAATGGAATGCTGCGACAGCACGGCAAAAAGCTCACCGGTCATAAAAGTTGCAAACTGCGTGACAACACCATTTTCCAGCTTCATCCATTTGCTATGGGTACCAGGCATACATATCAGCCCATTGGGCATCGATGCGGCGATACCTGCAAGCTGGGTTTCCTCACCACGCATCACATTGGCTGCCGATGCATTATGCTGTGCCAATCCGGGAAGGATGCGAATATCGCGTGCCTGATTATCCAGCTTAAACGCATGATCTGCCAGATCATCAAGCACAGCAGGCAGGTTAATATAGGGAGCTTCCGCCCAGCCCTGTCGTGCACCGGCCATACCGCAGATCATAACCGGCAAATCCGGTTTTGCTTCCAGCTTGTGCAAGTGTTTTTCCAGCACTGGTGCAAAACCTGTTGAGCGGCAATGCATCATTCCTTCTTCACTGCGGCTTTCCGCCAATACATGACCTTGCGCATCCGTCAGCCACAGGCGAAAACTACTTGTTCCCCAATCAACCAATGCGTAAACAGCATCATCCATCGCCATTTACCCTCTAAAGCCGATCATATTCGAGCGCAGATTATCCAGAAGCACTGCAATGAGGAGAATACAACCCCGCACGACATATTGGTAAAATGCCTGAATATTGAGCAAGTTCATCACATTCTCGGCAATGCCCATAATCAGCACACCAACGATCACACCCAACATCGCAGCACGACCGCCAGCTAACGAAACGCCGCCAAGAACACAGGCCGAAATAACCGACAGTTCCAGGCCTGTTGCCGCATTGGGTTGACCAGATGTAATACGTGATGCCAGCAAGATACCGGCAATACCGCACACCAGCCCCTGTAAGGCGAAAATCCAGATGCGCATTGAATCTACATTCACGCCGGCCAGACGAGATGCTTCCGGATTACCGCCGATCGCCAATGTATTCTTGCCAAACACCGTACGATTGAGCACAAATCCAAAAATTACAAATAACAGCCCCATCACCCAAATCGGTGTAGGAATGCCTAAAAACTTTGATAATGCCAGTTGATAAAATGACGGATCATTAATGCCAACTGCACGGCCATCACTGGAAATCAGCGCCAAACCACGCACAATCTGCATTGTCGCCAATGTGGTGATCAATGCATTGATACGAAATTTCGCAATCACAACGCCATTAAACAGTCCTACAATAAAACCGCCTGCCAACGCAGCCAATAATCCAAGAAAAATCGAACCGGTCGCATTGGAAACCATCACCGCAATCATGCCGGTAAAGGCGACAGTGGAACCGACAGAAAGATCAAAATCACGCGATGCAAGACAAAACATCATCGTGCAGGCAACAATGCCGATAGTCACCACCGATTGCAGAAGACCCAGCATATTGCGCTCAGTCAAGAAATTAGGAACTGACAGTGCCACCACCGCAAAAGCCAGCAAAAAAATTACCACAAGCCCTTGCTCACCAAGCAAAATCTTTTTAACTGAGACCATCGTTCAAGATACCTTTTGTAATGATCCGGCTGCCGTTTCAGTAACGGTCTTATCCGGCAATGCCGCCGTGAGAATGTCACGGTCGTTAAAATCTGCACGCTTGAATTGGGCAGCAATCCGTCCCTCGCACATCACCATAATCCGATCTGATATACCCATGACTTCAGGCAATTCACTGGAGATGACAACAATCGCCATACCGCTTTCAGCAAGTTGATAAAGAATTTCATAAATCTCGGCCTTGGCGCCCACATCAATACCGCGCGTCGGTTCGTCAATAATCAACACCTTGATGTTCTGCTCCGCAAGCCAGCGGCCAAGAATAACTTTCTGCTGATTGCCGCCGGAAAGATTAACAATATTTTGTTTACGTGACGGCGTGCGTATCCGTAATTTTCCGATATAGGTTTCGGCCAGTTCCGCCTCTTTTTTCGTACGGATCAAGCCCCATGGGGAAAAATGCCTGCGAGCAGAAATAGCGATATTTTCTTCAATCGAACGTCCCTGAACAATGCCGTCAAACTTGCGGTCTTCAGGACAAAGGACAATACCGGCACGAATGGAACTGCGCGGATCATTAGCAGCCACAGCAACCCCTTCAACCTCGATCATGCCACTGCGCCGGTAATCAGCACCATAAATCAAACGGCTCATCTCAGAACGTCCGGCGCCGATCAGGCCAAAAAAACCTAAAATTTCACCGGCATGCACCTTAAAATTCACAGGATTAGGCAATTTGCTTCCGCTGATATTTTCCACTTTCAGCAACACGTTTTTATGAATATCGCGTCCGCGCCATCCCCAAATATCATTGATTTCGCGTCCCACCATCTCAGAAATAATCTGATCACGGGTGACGTTCTCAAGCTTTGGATGATGAGCAGCCAATCTGCCGTCACGCAACACGGTCAGACCATCGCAAAGCCTAAAAATCTCATCTAAACGATGCGAGATATAGAGAATAATTTTACCCTCGGCTTTTAAACGGCCGATCAAGCTAAACAGAATCTCACTCTCTCGTGATGATAAAGATGACGTCGGCTCATCAAGTGCAATAATACGTGCGTCCAGCATGACTGCTTTGGCGATTTCCACCATCTGCCGTTCACCGATGGAAAGCTGCGCAACTTTGGCGGCAGGATCGATATCAATGCCGATCATCCGCAATTTTTCGCCAACAACACGCACCAATGTTTTAATATGAATAATGCCGACTTTTGCAGGAAAGCGCCCAAGCCACAAATTTTCTGCAACGCTCAATTCCGGCACCAATTGCAATTCCTGATGAACAACAATTACTCCGGAATGGAAAGCATCCCGTACCGATGCATATTTTTGCACCACACCATCAATAATGATCTCGCCGCTATTGGGCTGTTGATCGCCAGAAAGAATACGGATGAGTGTGGATTTACCCGCACCATTTTCCCCCATCAATCCATGAACCGCGCCTTTGGCAACCCCAAAAGACACATCCGTCAACGCCTTAACGCCGGGATAAAATTTTGAAATATTTTTAAAAGTCAAAAAATCAGCCATGCTGCACCTGTCTCTCAGCAGTGGTCACGCCACATAAATAATGTTTTTCTGAGAAAAAGAGGCCAGAGCCTTATGCTCCGGCTCTCAGCATGATTACTCCAGACCAAGTTCCTTGCGTACTTGCGCATAATTATCACGCAAAGCAAGCTGACCAGATGTCAGAATGAGCTTTTCAGGCTCTTTGCCATCGGTTAGCCAAGAATACATATTCATAGCCGTCTCATAACCATGACGCTTTGGCGAGATGATTACAGTGCCATAGAAACCAGTCGGATTTGGTTTTTTAAACTCATTAATCGCAGATTCAGAACCGCCAATGCCAACCGCCACCACATTTTCTGACGGGATGCCAACACTTTCAGTTGCACGCACTGCACCAAGCACAGTTTCATCATTCAGCCCGACTGCAACCCAATATTTGATATCCGCATTTTTATTGAGCACAACCGTAGATGCATTCAAGGCAGCTTCCGTATCCGTTTTTGCCTGTGGCGCCGCAAAAATATTGGCTTCCGGCAACCCGTTTTCCTTCATAACTGAAAGCGCACCTTCAACACGGTCAACGGCAGTCGGCAATTGATCATAGGAGACACGAATAGCACCGACATCTTTCCAGTCCCAGCCACGCTTTTTAACTTCTTCACTGATCGCGCGACCTACCTCCTCACCGATCTTGGTGGCGGAAATTCCCATATGCACGACATCTTCCAGCGGCTTGCCATCCGCCCCGACCAAACGATCATCAACCGTCATCAGTTTCAGACCATTAGCCGCAGCCTTGGCGACAATACCCGGCCCAAGCTTCACATCCGGCGTACAAATAATCACACCAGTAGCACCTTGTGCAGCTAAATTATCCAGCGCAGACTGCACCTTCTCGCCATCTTCAGCACCGATTTTTACCAGAGTGAAACCTTTTTCCTTTGCCGCTATATCGGCAAATTTCCACTCATCCTGAAACCAGGGTTCTTCCGGCTGCTTTACAACAAAGCCAATTTTCACATCTGCCGCATAAACCGCAGATGTTCCGATAGCCGCAGCAAAAAATATGCCGGCCGTCATTCCGGCGAAAGCGACTGTCTTTAAAAAACGCATATCTTTCCTCCCAAAGATTTCACGTCACCCCAAGCTCCCTCAGCCTTGCATGACGCCGATGTCAGTCATCGCAATTACGCTAAAACAATTCATCGTACCAGTCAACATCTCTTGTATGATGATTTAAAATTGTTCATTATACAAAATTAAATGGTACTATGCCTTGCAGCTCGCATTTGCCAAACTTTATGACTATAGATGCGTGTCCTTATTAATACGAAAGAAGAACTATAACCGAAATGTCCGAGCAGAGCCTATATGTTCCTCCCCGCGCAACACGACCAAGGGTACAAAAAAACATCACAGCGATGTTAGCCGTAGACATTCTCAACGGTCGTTTTAAGCCCGGTTCGATGTTACCGCGTGAAAATGATCTGTGTGAAGAATATAGCGTAAGCCGTACAGTTATTCGAGAAACGATCAAAACGCTCGAATCGAAAGGGCTGGTGCGTGGTAAACCGCGTATCGGAACAGTTGTTTGCGAGCAGGATGAATGGAACCTGTTGGATCAACAAGTATTGGACTGGCTGGGGCCACGAATTGTCGATCTTGATCTATTGCTTTGCGTTTTGGAAGCCCGCCGTGCGATTGAACCCGTGGCCGCAGAACTGGCAACACAGCGCGCATCGGCCATGGATATTGCTGCACTGGAACTAGCCTGGAACCAAATGAATGAAGCAGGCAGTGATATCGAGGCCTTCACACAAGGCGATGTCGATTTTCACATTGCATTATTACGGGCAAGTCATAATCAGGTCTTCCGTCAGCTTGGCGGAATTATTGAAGCCGCATTACGCTATACGCTTTACACATCTAATGATGCAGTCACAAACCGCGATGAGGCTATCTCTGAACATCTGAAACTAATTGAAGCCATACGGTTGCGCGATAAGGAGCGTGCCCGCATCAGTTCCAATAAAATGCTGGATCTTGCCGCCCGCGATCTTGGCATGCCACCATCGTGAATATAAAATAAAATACCTGCTTCAATGGCCTATTTTTTCTTGCCAGCGCTGGCTGCGATAAAGTCGCTGAAGGGTGCCAATCATTTCCTCAAAAGATTTATCAAGCTCCACACAGGCTTTGCTTGTCGGCATCAGATAGATCGACCGCCCGCGCTTTTCGCGCTGGAGAAAACCAGCCTTTTCCAATTCATCAACTTTGCGATGCGTGGTTGATATCGCCAGCCCCAGCGTGTTCGACAAGGAAGACAAATCATATAGCCGCCCCTGCACTTTTCCGGTGATAACCGTACGCACAATCAAAGCATCTAAAGGCGTACCCCACATACCCGTTTCAATTGCATAAAAACGATTCAAACACTCGATAATCTGCGTCTGAACAATAGCTCTGATCTCTTGTTCTTGCATCACCCCAAACCCTGCACTGCTTCACACCCGTCAATATTTCCATGTCAATATTTCCATAATGGAAACCTCATATTGCAGTCCCCCTCCTTCTTTGTATCATGAAGTTATAAAAAACAAACACACTCATTCAAGGGTGGAGAATAAGGGTTGGAGGGAGAATAAATTTGACCAAACATATACTCGTCGTTGGTGGCGGTATTGGCGGCACTATGACCGCCAATAGTATCGTTGCCAAAATGTATTCTGAAATCACCAGCGGAAAGGTCAAGGTATCCCTGCTTTCAGATTCACCTTGGCATTATTACAAGCCTGCCTTCATGTATGTCGCCTTTGACATGTTTTTTGAAGGTGAGTTACGCCGTAAACAACGCACGCTTCTGCGCCCTGAAATCGAGTTCAATGTTGATAAAGTCGTGCAATTCGATTTTGCCGGATCAAAAGTAAAAACCGCCAGCGGCAAAACCATCGGCTATGATTATATTGTCGTATCAACAGGCTGCCTGCCCGCGCCGGAACGTATTCCGGGACTGACTAAAGCAGGCGATTATTTCTACCAATATGCTCCGGCGCGACAACTGGCTGAAAAACTGAGAAATTTTGAAAAAGGCCGCATCTTTATCACCGTCAACTTCCCAAAAACGCCTAATGTGCCGCATCAATGCGGCATTGCGCCAATGGAAACCACGCTGATGGTGGATGAATATCTGCGCCGCAAGGGTGTGCGTGATCAGTGCGAAATTGTCTATACTTATCCAACCGTTTCGCAACTCCTGCGTAACTGCTTGTTCTTACAACAAGAAGTCTGTGAAGTATTACCACCGGTATTTGATGCTAAAGGGATTAAATATCAGCGGGGTTTCACACTTGAATCGGTAGATCCGGGCAAGAAAATTGCCCGTTCAGAAGAAGGCAAAGAAGAAGCATTCGACCTTCTCATGTGCACACCGCCCATCCGTGCCGTTGATGCCGTGCTGGAAAGCGGAATTTCACAAGCGCCCAACAATGAGGGCTGGCTGCCGACCGACCGTAAAACCCTGCAACTTGAGGGCTATCCAAACGCCTATATTATGGGTGACACGGTTGATCTGCCAATCTCAAAGGCAGGCGGGTCATGTCACAACCAGTGTCCGGTAATTACCAATAATATCGCCGGCGATATCCGCCTTGGCCGCACTGTGGATGAATATGATGGCAAAGTGCAGGCTGTGGCACAAATGGGGCTCGAAGCGGGTATGCCTCTTTGGTACGACTATGACGAAGACGTCCATCCGACCCCGCCAACCAAAGTAGGCGGTTTGCTACGCAAGGCCTTTAACCGCGGTATCTACTGGTCTGTCGCGCGCGGCATAATCTAACATCAGCATCGAGGAGAACAACAATGAGCGAATCCATGACGGATACGTCCAAAAAGGCTCTCGCCGCTGAAGCGTCGAAGACTATTGCCAGCATGGACGAAGCAACCGAACGTGGCCTGATCGAATTAATGGAAAAGCTGGCGCCTCTTTTGCAAGGTCGCCGTTTGCATAACCTGGTTGATCTGGCATCACTGGCATCTGATGGTGTCGATATGTTTGACGATGCCATGGTTCAAAAACTGATGAAGGCATATGAGGAAAGCATTGGAGCCGCCTGGTCGCTCGGCAATGCCGCGCGCTATGCCTCTGCACAAACCGCCAATGCTCAGATACCTTCGCTTTTCGGTCTTTTGCGCGTGGCAGGAAACGAAGATGTGCGACGCGGTCTTTATTTCGTATTGCAATTCCTGTCCGTACTCGGCCGGCAAATGGAGGATGATACAGACGTATGACCGCGGATGCGGATCTTAACGCACTCTATCAGCGTGAATTACGGGAAATGGCTGCCAAAATTCGCGCTGATAAAAGGCTCGTTCCGGCGGATATCAGCGTCACCCGGACGAGCCCTGTTTGCGGCAGTTCTGTTACCATTGATATCCGCCGCGATGGCGCTTATATCCATGAACTTGGCTGGCGGACGCGTGCTTGCACACTTGGCATGGCCGCCACGGCAATTGTGGTTCAGGCAGCGATCGATCAAAATTTTAAAGCCGTAGAAGAAATTGCCGCCATGTTGCGCAGGCTTTTGCAAGGTGAGGATGTAACTTTTCCGGCAGGCTGGCAGGCTCTTGAAATGTTTGCAGCCGCACGCACTTTCCCCAGCCGTCACGGCTCTATCATGTTGCCATTTGAAGCATTGGCTGAAGCCGCGCAACTTTAAAAAGCGATAGAAAAGCGCTTCAACTACTATTCAGTTGTTGCCCCATCTCTTTTCCACAACATTGTCATTTTGAGTAATGGTAAAAGAATTATTTATATGGCGTGAATAATTAGGTTGATTTTTAAATTTAAATCCAATTGATATAATATAACACATCACTAAAGATATTATATCAATATGTTAGCATATTATTCATCTACAATCGAAGAATTTATAAATGATAAAGCCGATGCTATTATTGGCACTTTGACGCGAGCGCATGATCATGCACTTGAGCATCAGCAAAAACATGCCTGGTTAGAGCAAATTGAAATACTCAAACACCAATTAATAGACATTAAAGATGGATATATCTTCTTTGAGCTTTTTATTCCAAGGATGGGTAAAAGGGCTGACTGCGCCCTCCTTATAAAAGGGGTATTATTCATTTTAGAATTTAAGGTTGGTTCTTCTACATTCGACAATTATGCCATTGATCAGACACATGACTATGCCCTTGATCTCAAAAATTTTCATTCTGGTAGTCATGACCTGCCGATAGTTCCGATATTAATTGCAACCAATGCCATTAGCATATCTAATTTAGAAGACTGCGTTTGGGCTTCTGATAATGTGGCCACGCCAATTCTAGTTGGGAAGAAAGATTTAAAAAAACTACTCATTACCATCCTTCAAAAGCATAATTTCCCTGCAGTTCATATAACCACATGGATGAATGCTGGTTACAAACCTACACCAACAATTATTGAAGCTGCGCAAGCACTGTATCAAAATCACAATGTACAAGACATATCTCGCTCAGATGCTAGCGCTAAAAATCTGCAAACAACCTCTGATCGCATCAATGCAATAATTGATGACGCAAAAGTTAGAAAAATAAAATCAATCTGTTTTATAACCGGTGTCCCAGGAGCTGGAAAAACACTTGCAGGATTAAATATCGCTACCAAACGAGCAGAAAATTATAAAGACGAACATGCCGTCTTTCTCTCTGGCAATGGTCCATTAGTCGATGTCTTACGTGAAGCTTTAGCGCGAGATCAATCAAAACGAAGCGGCTGCACAAAAAAAGATTCATAAAGAGCCGTCCGGCAGTTCATTCAGAATATTCATCATTTTCGAGATGAATATGTGCGTGATCAAAGGCAACCATTTGAAAAGGTTGTAGTTTTTGATGAGGCCCAGCGAGCGTGGACGCAAGAACACACTTCTAAATTCATGCAAACTAAAAAAGGAATAATAGGCTTTAATCAATCTGAACCCGAGTTCTTAATCAGCGTTATGGACAGACATGATGATTGGTGCGTCATTGTTTGCTTAATTGGCGGAGGGCAAGAAATAAACACAGGAGAAGCCGGCATTGCAGAATGGTTAAACGCCTTAAATAATAAATTCCCCCATTGGCACATTCATGCATCGAATGTTTTAAAAGATCACCATTACACGATCTCGACCGAAGCTATAAAACTTCTTCAAATCCCAACAATCCATAAGCATCAAGATTTACATCTTTCAGTCTCGATACGCTCCTTTCGGGCAGAACGGCTTTCGTCATTTATCGGCAGCATATTAGATGGAGATTCACAAGAAGCAGCACAGCAATTCAAATCACTAAATAACAACTATCCTTTATGGGTGACGCGAGATTTGAACACTGCACGATGCTGGTTAAAGAACATAAGTCGTGGAACTGAACGCTATGGGCTCGTGGCATCTTCAGGAGCACATAGATTGCGCGCTGAGGGCATACACATAAAAGCCAAAATAGATCCCGCAACGTGGTTTCTAAATGATAAACAAGATATACGCTCGTCTTATTATATGGAAGAAGTTGCAACGGAATTCGATGTACAAGGATTGGAGCTCGATTGGATTGGAATGTGCTGGGATGCCAATTTAAGATTCAAGTCTGACACATGGAAAAGCTATGATTTCCGTGGTAGCAAATGGCAAAAAATTAAAGCAGAACAACGAAAATTGTATCTTCTCAATGCATATCGCGTTTTATTGACGCGCGCACGACAAGGCATGGTAATCTTCGTACCTCAAGGAGCAACAGATGATCCGACACGCCCACCTGAATTTTATGATGAAACCTATCAGTTTCTTTTAAACTGTGGGATTCCGACACTTTCTAGTTTAGCTAGCACACAAGCTGGCTAGATCTGACATGCCTGCCCTCTTTATCAAAACTTAATATTCAATGCCTAATTTATTTCAAAACGCTAAAAAGCCCCGATCAGAAATGATCGGGGCTTTTTGTAATATTTTGATATTTTACCGCTTAAGTGCGTTTCATTTATTCAGAGAAGATTTTTTTATTTTATGCGTTTAGCAGACCTGGCAGCGACCTACTCTCCCGCGTCTTAAGACGAAGTACCATTGGCGCTGGAGCGTTTCACGGCCGAGTTCGGAATGGGATCGGGTGCAGCCGCTCCGCCATAACCACCAGGTCGGCAAAGCGCATAAGATAAATTAAGAAGCTGGAATTTTGGGCTGTTATTTTGGCGCAGGCTTTTCTTCACTTTGTGAAGCGTTGCGCGGTCGCGCTGAACGACCGGCGGAATGGCCATATGGTTATTTGAAGCCCTTATCAGGTGCAGTTTCATCTTTAAGCACACGCCTGTGTGCCGGCGCTGATGCGCCGCGCTGTCCGCAGGCTAGCAGCTTTAGCTGCGCTCAGCCGTGAGGACAAAGAAAGATGATTTTGACTTGAACTTTGTTCAAGTCAAAATGATGGATATTGATAATGAGAACAATCAAGTCGCTCGAGCTATTAGTACCGGTCAGCTTCATGCATTGCTGCACTTTCACCTCCGGCCTATCGACGTGGTGGTCTTCCACGGCTCTGATAGGGAATACTTGTTTTAAGGTTAGTTTCCCGCTTAGATGCCTTCAGCGGTTATCTAGTCCGTATATAGCTACCCTGCTATGCCGCTGGCGCGACAACAGGTCCACCAGAGATACGTCCATCCC
>NZ_JBPVTR010000007.1:0-26704 GCF_051851455.1 Pseudochrobactrum albidum | reverse complement strand
AATTGAGAATATGTTCGGAAAACTCAAAGACTGGCGACGCATCCATACTCGCTACGACCGATGCGCGCACACCTTCTTCTCCGCCATCTGCATCGCTGCAACCGTCATCTTCTGGCTAAATCAATGAGTCCTGAGCTTAGATCGCGGTGATTTTAAAAGAAGCCGGTATGCTAGCGAAGAATATCTGCCGTGGGTACGGCATCGGTAATTCAACGTTTTATAAAGAGGCTGACATCGATAGCTGAAAAGGGCTGTTTTTGTCAGATGATTAGAGCAGGGCGGCGAGGCAAACTCTCGAGAAGTACGCAACTTGAGCTTTTGAAATATTTTTGCGCAAGTATCACAGCTCGTTCAGCGGCGGAATTGACGGGGATCAATAGCAAAACGGCGATCCTGGCCAGCAGGCCGAGCATGCATAAACATTTCGAACGGATCACCCCGTGTGTGTGGGGGGGGGGGGCAGGCCACGAGGCAAATTTCACCCCATCATCTTCAGGTTCATTTTCGGCAATCAATTTCCGGCATATATTGCTGCACAGCGCTTTCATCTTATATTATATCTGTGCATATGCGGCACAAAACCGCTATCATGGATAAATCAGCAGCAACAAGGATAGACGCTTGCGTAAAAAACTGCATGACAGAAAATTACCGCAGACTGTCCTCAAAGCCATACGCAACCGGCGCGGACACCGTCCTTTAAGCGATAATAATCCGCATGGCGATACAGTCATTGCCTCATATAATGTTCACAAATGCATCGGTATTGATAAAAAATTCAATCCTGATCGCACAGCACAGGTAATTGCTGAGCTCAATGCCGATATTGTTGCCATTCAAGAGGCTGATAAACGCTTTGGTGAAAGAAGCGGGCTGCTCAACCTGCAGGAACTGGAAAGAAACTGTGGTCTATTGCCAGTGCCAATTCAAACCATGTCGCCAAGCGGCCATGGCTGGCATGGCAATCTTCTGCTTATCCGGCAAGGATTGGTGCGCAATATTCATCAGGTAAATTTGCCAGGTGTTGAACCGCGCGGTGCTGTTATTGCGGATATTGATCTTGATGAGGGGCCGCTTCGTGTCATTGCGGCTCATTTCGGCCTGTTAAAACATTCCCGCTCCCGTCAGGCTGAAACCCTGCTCTCCATGGTAAGGGAAGATAAAGAGCGCCCGACAATCCTGATCGGTGATCTTAACGAATGGCGTGTGGGCAAAGGCTCTTCGCTGGCCACATTGCAGCCGGTTTTTAACCTTGCTGCCGGAGCAGTACCAAGTTTTCCCTCGCGCTTTCCGGTGTTGGCGCTTGATCGCATCCTCAGCCATCCGCAAAAGCTGGTCACTTCTGTTGAAGTGCACAACACCCCCCTGTCGCGTATTGCCTCAGACCACCTGCCGATCAAGGCGCATCTTAATCTCAAGGCGCTTGATCCGGCCGAAGAGCGCATGATGCCTGTAAATCAGCCCATGCGCATAAAAGCTCTATAGATAAGGTGAACCAAGCCAGACAATGCGCTCAATCAGCCGGCGGAAAAACGGCCTGCGCTTAAGATCTGCCAGATTGACAAGCGTGCCTGTTGCCACATGCTTATCAATGCGTTTTGCTATGGCTTCGGCTGTTGGCCGGTCATAGATTTCCAGATCAATCTCAAAATTCAGCCGCAAGGAACGCGGATCAAGATTACTGGAACCGGCATAAGCCCATACATCATCCACGCACATCAATTTGGAGTGGTTAAAAGCGCCTTTAGAGCGCCAGATACGACAGCCATCTTTGAGCAGCTGATCAAACTGGGCAGTCATCGCCATATCCACCAGCACAAGATTATTCTGTGCCGGCACCACAATATCCACCATCACACCGCGCCGTGCCGCTGTTACCAGCGCGCTGATAAATTCACGATCCGGCAAAAAATATGGCGACATGATACGAATATGCTTCTCTGCCACTGAAAAAGCCCCCATCATAATTTTATGATTGGTTTCAAGGCTTTTATCCGGGCCTGATGGTACGGCGCGCACCAAAAGCCCCTCGCCCGCCGCCTGTTTTGGCGGGGATATCGCCCATGCATCCCCCTCCAGCAACTCATCGGTTGTAAAGCGCCAGTCTTCTGAGGCTGTATGAAACAGATCTGTCACCACAGGCCCTGTAAGCTGAAAATGCGTATCCTGTGCCGCATGCTCCTGCGCAAATTCTGTTGTAAATGCCTCACGGATATTCATACCGCCGGTAAAAGCAAGTGCACCGTCAATAATCAGCATTTTGCGGTGCGTGCGCAAATTGGCATAAGGCAGGCGCAACCCCATGATAAGCTTGCCATTAAACACCTCAACCCGCACATTAACATGGCGCAGCACACCCACAATGCTTGGCGTGGAATAGCGCGCCCCCACCGCATCCACCAGCACACGCACCTGCACGCCGCGTTTGACAGCATCACCCAATGCCGCCACAAATTGCCGGCCAATCCGGTCATTATCAAAAATATAGGTCTCCAGCAGCACACTGCGCTGCGCCTCACGAATGGCTTTCAGCATGGCTGCATAGGCAATATCACCGCTTTGCAAAACGGTCAGGCTGTTACCGGAAGTCAGATTACAGCGGCTGACAACATCACCAAGACGCTTCATCGCAATAAAATTTCGGCCACTGACAGTGCGCACTTCATCCGGCGAAGCATCATAATGTGACAGATGATATAATTCGATATCCGACATGCCCGCACGTTGCGAGCGCAGCGAAGAACGCCGCATCCGGTTTACCCCGGCAATCGCATAGACCAGCGCCCCGACAATGGGAGACAGCATGATCACACCAACCCAACCGAGCGCCGCGCGCACTTCATCTTTGGTCATAGCAGCATGCACGGCAGCAATCGCGCCAACAACCAGAGATAAACCAAGCAGAATATGCGGCCAGTAAAGCGGCCAATAGGAAATCAGAACATTAAACATGCGGGCAAATTATCAGCAATGCCCCGCCTTTGGCAAAAGAAATTACAGACCGGCCTTATTATCTTTTCCGGAGAAAATTCAGATATATATTTTCATTCTTAATATGCGGAAAATATAAGCAGAAACTGTGTTTTTCAGCGCAGTATTTTACTATATTTATAAAAAATCACTGCCGCTGAAGCCTTCTTTTGGCAAATCGCGGTTTGTAGCGGATAATGTTTTGTAAAATGCCTTACACGGAGTAAAAATATGTCCTCACCATCAGGTCTTAAAATGCCCGCACAGGCGCTTGGCGCATTATCCGGCAAATGGGGCTGGTTTATTATTCTGGGCATCATCATGCTGATGCTTGGCGGCATTGCTTTCGGCAATCTGGTTTTTGCAACTGTCGCTTCTGTTTATTATGTAGGCATCACCATTCTGCTTGCCGGTCTTGTGCAGATCATTCATGCATTCAGCGTGCAGACATGGAAGAGCTTCCTTTTCTGGATGCTCAGCGGCCTGCTTTATGCCGCAGCAGGTGTGCTCACTTTTCTCAACCCGCTGCTTGCATCTGCAATTTTCACTTTCTTCATTGCTGCGGCTCTGGTTGGTTCCGGCCTGTTTCGCATGTGGGTTGCCTTTCAAAGCCGCAATGTCAAAGGCTGGGGATGGGTATTGTGCGGCGGGCTTATCACGGCACTTGCAGGGCTTGTTATCGCCATGAGATGGCCGGTGAACAGCCTGTGGGTACTGGGCATGTTTCTGGCTATTGATCTGGTTTTTCAGGGCTGGGCGATGATCTCCCTCGGCTTTGGCCTCAAAACAATCCGCGGCTGATATTCCCTCTTTATCATACAGGGTGTTTGCGGTTAAAAGCCGGAAACACCCTGTTGCATTTCAGGTCGACCAATCGCGGCGATACTGCTAGAAGGCAGCACCTGTTTCGTTTCACATATAATCCGAGCCTTTTATGTCTGATCAGAATTCTCCCGCCTCGCGCCGTCGTACATTTGCGATCATCGCGCATCCGGATGCCGGTAAAACCACGCTGACTGAAAAATTGCTGCTCTTTGGCGGCGCAATCCAGCTTGCCGGTGAGGTGAAGGCGAAAAAGGATCGTATCCAGACCCGTTCCGACTGGATGAATATTGAACGCGACCGCGGCATTTCCGTTGTCACCTCGGTTATGACGTTTGAATATAAAGATTGTATCTTCAACCTGCTTGATACGCCAGGCCACGAAGATTTTGCCGATGATACCTACCGCACACTCACTGCCGTCGACAGTGCCGTAATGGTGATTGATGCTGCAAAGGGTATTGAGCCGCGCACACTGAAACTGTTTGAAGTTTGCCGTATGCGTGATATCCCGATTGTCACCTTTATCAATAAGATGGATCGTGAAGCCCGCGACCCGTTTGAAATTCTTGATGAAATTGAAGAAAAACTGGCGCTGGACACCGCGCCGGTCACCTGGCCTATCGGCTCCGGAAAAAGCTTTGCCGGCACCTATGACCTGCACAATAACACCATCCGCCGGCAGGATACTCAGGAACAACCCACCCCTGTAAGCGGGCCTGATGATGCGCGGGCAGCCGGCTTGCTGCCCGAAAATGAGCGTGAAAATTTTATTGAAAGCGTGGAAATGGCGCGCGGCGTATGCCGTGAATTTGACCTGCAATCCTTCCGGGAAGGCCATCTCACGCCGGTTTATTTCGGCTCTGCACTGAAAAAATACGGCGTACGCGATTTGATTGAAGCATTCTGCGATTATGGCCCAAGCCCGCGTGCACAAGAGGCAGACACCCGCCGCGTTGAAGCCGATGAAGCAAAAATGACCGGTTTTGTGTTCAAGATTCAGGCGAATATGGATCCAAACCACCGCGACCGCATTGCATTTCTGCGCGTATGTTCGGGCAAACTTTCCCGCGGGATGAAAACCAAGCTGGTGCGCACCGGCAAACCATTGAGCCTTTCTGCACCACAATTCTTTTTTGCCCGCTCACGCCAGATTGCCGATGAGGCTTTTGCCGGTGATGTTGTGGGTATTCCCAATCACGGAACTTTGCGTATTGGCGATACATTGACTGAAGGGGAAGACCTGCTGTTTCGCGGTGTGCCCAATTTCGCACCGGAAATTTTGCGCCGTGTGCGCCTTGATGATGCAATGAAAGCCAAAAAACTGCGCGAAGCCCTGCGGCAAATGGCAGAAGAAGGCGTGGTGCAATTATTTCTTCCAGATGACGGCTCACCGGCTATTGTCGGTGTGGTCGGTGCGCTGCAAATTGATGTGCTTACCGAGCGTCTTAAAATCGAATATTCCCTGCCGGTCGGTTTTGAAACATCACGTTTCAGCCTCTGTCGCTGGATTTCGGCTGATGATCCGGCAGAGCTCAACCGCTTTATCGCTGCACATCGGGCAGATATTGCTCATGATCTGGATGGTGACCCTGTGTTTATGGCACCCAATAGTTTCTCGCTCAATTATGAGGCTGAACGCTGGAAAGCGATCAAATTCACAGATATCAAGGACTACCAGATCCGCGATACCGGCAAATAAGCTAAAGCAGCATATAAACGGAATAAATACAGGATAAATAACAAGAAACCTCCCGAAATCTTTTCGGGAGGCCTGTTAAAAATTCCGCGCAACCGGTTGGCTGTTGTCATCTTCTGCGGCTGCTCTCACAGCGCCGGTTACGCGGCAGCCCCTCTGCGGCTGAACTGTTATTTCATGAATGCACTGTCTCGCCGTGCAGGTTGATATCAAGCCCTTCTATCTCTGTGGCTTTGGAAACACGCAAACCCATAAATGCCTTGATAATCATCACGATCAGGGCAGTCATCAATGCTGTATAGAGCATGGTTATCACCGCGCCATAAAGCTGTTTCAGCACTGTTGCCCCCTCGCCGGCCTGGTTAACCGCCGCATCAGCCAGAAGCCCGGTCAGCAAGGCGCCGATAATACCGCCCATGCCATGCACGCCAAAGGCATCAAGACTGTCATCATAACCAAGCCAGTGCTTGAGTTTAACCGCAGCAAAATAGCAGCCAAGACCAGTGACTAGACCGATAATCAAGGCACCTGCCGGATTGACAAAACCTGCAGCAGGCGTAATGCCCACAAGCCCCGCCACAGCACCGGAGATAACCCCCAGCACACTCGGGCGCTTAGCAATCAGCCATTCTGCAATCATCCAGCTCAAGGCGGCAGCCGCTGCTGCAATCTGCGTATTCACCATGGCAATAGCTGCAATACCATTGGCAGCACCGGCAGAGCCGGCATTGAAACCAAACCAGCCCACCCATAACAGCGAAGCGCCAATCAATGAATAGACCAGATTATGCGGTGCCATATTCAACTGGCCATAGCCCTCACGCTTGCCAAGCATCAGTGCCACAACAAGGCCGGCAATACCGGAATTAATATGCACCACCGTGCCGCCGGCAAAGTCCAGCACGCCATCACCACCAAGAAAACCGCCGCCCCACACCCAATGCGCCACCGGCACATAGACAATCAGCAGCCATAAAACGGTAAAAATCAGCAATGCTGAAAATTTCATACGCTCTGCAAAGGCACCGGTGATCAGTGCCGGCGTAATAATCGCAAAAGTCATCTGAAAAGTAATAAATACATATTCGGGAATAGTTCCGGTCAGTGAAGCCGGCGTCACTCCGGCAAAAAAGGCCTTGGATAAACCGCCTATATAGGCATTGGCACTGCCGCCATCGCTAAAAGCCAGCGAATAGCCAGCCACCATCCAGAGAACGGATGCAACACAGGCTATGGCAAAACTCTGCATAGCCGTTGCCAGCACATTTTTGCCGCGCACCATCCCGCCATAAAACAGCGCCACCCCGGGAATAGTCATCAGCAATACCAGCAATGTGGAGGTCAACATCCATGCCGTATCACCGCTGTCAGGCGTTGCAGGCGCCTGCGCATAGGCCGCAGTTACCGGCAAACATGCTGTAACAGCCAATAAAGCCGATACGCATAAACCGTAGCGCAATAAATAATTGGGTTTTCTGAAAAGTCGCATCAAAATCTCCCCTATCTGCCGCAAAGCCTGCAAAAGCAAACTTCCTTTTATCCAACAAAAAGAGAAGCAATTTTCATGCCAAAACTTCAGCAATAGCGCCAAATATCAATTTATATAAATTAAATCATTGATTTTAAATAAAATTATTCTCAAATATTGCATATATTTCACACGATCAGCAAAAATATCCCCTTGCTGTTCACATTAATCCGGTATTTTACAAAATATGCTGAACCACTCTAACTGTTTGTTTTTAAATAGTATTTCAATACAAAATCAACATGCATAAAAATTAGGCGACCATTGTAAAGATGCATATTTTTTAAGCAAATTACCGCAAATTGCAGGCTGCACCAGCCGGAAGATGCGGCATCACATTAATCAGAGCCAGAAACACCCCGTTAGTCCAGCCAAACCCGTCCTGATTGGGATATTCACCGCCGCCGGCATTGGCCGTTCTTTGATAGGCTGTGTATTTTTCCTTTAATGCGCCGCTATGCCGGTAATTGCTCAAAACCGTATCGGTCCAGTTACGGGCAATCTGCCCCGCCAGCATATCTTTTCCATAATTTTCAAGCCCTTTCACTGCAATCCATTGCAACGGCGCCCAGACATTAGGAGCATCCCATTGCTGGCCGGTCTCCACCGTTGTGGTGAGTAATCCGCCATTTTTCAGCAAATGCTTTCTTGCAGTCGCAGCAACGCGCCCGGCCTGAACCTCATCGGCCAAAGAGAAAAACAGCGGAAAAAACCCTGCCGCCGTAACAAGCGGTGATAACTGGTGCTTTGAAATAATATAATCTGAAAAACTGCCAATATTATCATTCCAGAGATAATCATTAATTGCCTGTTTGCGCGCTTCACTGCGTGCCTGAAAAATCTCCGCAGAGCGGTTGTCGCCGTCAAGCACATAGGCATGCATCAACACCTGTTCCAGATGATAAAGCAAACTGTTCAGATCAACCGGCACAATATCCAATGTGCGGATTGTGGCCAGATCCTGCGGGTTTTCCAGCCAGCGGGATGAGAAGTCCCAGCCGCTTTCTGCCGCCGCGCGTAAATTACGGTAAACATCATAAGCATTACGTGCGCTGCGGGCGGCAGTTGCCACATCCTCGCGCCAGGATTCATCGCGCGGCAGGGCGGAATCTGAAAAATACCGATTCAAAAGCGAACCGTCCCCCATCCTTACAACCCGCCGGTACACCTGCCCTTCCGCCAGCTGTTCTGCCCCGTCCATCCAGAAATCATATTCCTGCCGCAAGGCCGGCAGAAACTCCTGATAAACTTTATTCCCCTCTTCCTGCGCCAGAAGATCAACCATCAGCGCAAAAAATGGCGGCTGGGAGCGGCTTAAATAATAACTGCGATTGCCATTGGGAACATGGCCATAACGCGCAATAAGATCGGCAAAATTCTGCACCATAAAACGCATCAGCTTTTTCTTGCCGCTATAGCGCAACCCCAGCATGGTAAAATAGCTGTCCCAGTAATAAATCTCGCGAAAGCGCCCGCCCGGCACAATATAAGGATATTTCAAAGGCAGAAGCGAAGAACCGGCAGGCACATCATCCGGTTTTCGTGTCAGCACCGGCCAGAGATTACGGATATGTGTGCAAATATCTTCCTTGCCGGTCTTATAACTGCTGGCAGGCGCAGCCTCAAAACGAAAATAGCGGGTTATGAAGCTTTTAAGATCAAAACCGCTCAGCTTTGCTTCCAATTCATAGGCTTTCATAATTTCCGGCACAGGCTTTGTTGCAACCGCATCGGCAAAGGTTTTGGAATCTGCAAACAGATGCTGCTCCTGCACGGCAATAAATAACGCGCCATATAATTCCTGCGGCGTGGCTTTGATATTCTGCGCCTTCACATCCTGAGCCCTTGCAAACCCGCTCATAACCATTAATGCCGCAAAGCCCCATAACAAGATACAATATCGCACGCTGCCCATCACCATCCTCCCGTTAGAAGGCTGAAACAAGCCCTCTCCCGGACACAGTTAAACAGCAGACAGCACCGTGCAAAATCCCAATTAAAAAGTGGCGGATTTACAGATTAGACAGCAGCCAGCCATACGGCAATTTTTTCAGCAAGCCTTTGCGCCACTTCATCCTTGCCCAAAAGCGGCCATTCATCCACACCATCACGGCTAACTAACAGCACCTGATTATGCTCACCGCCCATCACGCTCGCCCCATCATCAGAGAAGCTCACATTATTGGCAACAAGCCAGTCCGCACCTTTTTTATCAAGTTTTTTGCGGGCATTTTCGACAATATTCTGTGTTTCAGCCGCAAAGCCAACCACCAGCGGCGGGCGTTGTGCATGATGGCCAATCATTGCCAGAATATCCGGATTTTCCACCATCTGCAAAGAAGGCGCCGCCTCACCAGGCTGCTTCTTGATCTTTTGATCCGCCGCACTGGCCGTGCGCCAATCAGCAACGGCCGCCACCATCACTGCCGCATCAGCCGGCAATTGCGCCTCCACAGCATCACGCATCTGCCGCGCCGTCTCTACATGAATTGTTGCAACACCTTGCGGATCAGGCAGGCTTACCGGCCCTGCCACCAGCCGCACATCAGCGCCAAGGCGTGCAAGGGCAGCCGCAATGGCATGCCCCTGTTTGCCCGAAGAGCGGTTGGCAATATAACGCACCGGATCAATCGGCTCATGGGTCGGGCCGGAAGTGATGATGATCTTTTTTCCCGCCAAAGGCAAAGGCTGCAGCGGCTGCAGCAATTGCTCAATCTTTGCCACAATCTGTAAGGGCTCACTCATACGCCCGGTTCCGGCCTCGCCTTTTTCAGCCATCTCGCCACATTCAGGGCCGATAAAATGCACGCCGTCCTGATACAGGGTTTTAACATTGCGCTGTGTGGCGGGATTGCTCCACATAGCCGGATTCATTGCCGGCGCCAGCAAGAGCGGAACTTTGCGCGCCAGCAATATAGCCGCCGCCAGATCACCGCCAAGGCCTGCCGCTATTTGCGCCATACGATCAGCCGTAGCTGGCGCCACCACAATCATATCAGCATCACGCACCAGCCTGATATGACCAACATCCTGCTCATCCTCACGCGAGAACAACTCCGTATAAACATGATCAGCAGCCAGCGCGCCAACCGATAAAGGCGTAATAAAAGCCTGCGCGGCCTGCGTCATCACCGGCCGCACCTGCGCACCACGCTCTTTTAAACGGCGGATAAGATCCAGCACTTTATAAGCCGCAATGCCGCCACCGATAATCAGCAGGATACGCTTGCCCTCAAGGCTTTGCGCAACAGGTACAGATGCCGGCGGCAGCGCAGCCGCAACCGGCTGCGCAAAACCTGCAAGCACAATCCGCGCTTCCTCCTCCATCGAGCGGCCATTGGCTGCAGCCTGACGGCGCAGCGCCTGCTTAACATCTTCATCAAGATTGCGGATCGTTATACTGGCCATCTTTTTTCCAATAAAAAAGCGATATTCCCTGCAGAATACCGCTTTTTCGCCTCTAATTGCAATCATTTATGCAATCAATGCTATCATTTCAAAATAACAGCTTCACCGTCAGCGCCACGAAGCAGCCTGCAATCACCATCAAGGCCACACGGCCAGAGCGCGTATGCCTTGCTTCAGCCTTGCCAATAGCCGCAGCCATTGCATCATCAAAACGCAAACCTTTCACCGCCATATCATCCAGCTCGCAGGAAATCCGCTCAAAGCGCTTGGTGAGTTCCGGCGCTTGGCGCAGTAAATGCAACAGCGCCATGCCGCTTTCCCTGGCATCTGCGGCAATTCCGGCCGGCCCCAGATTTTTACGGATCCAGCCACCTACAACCGGTTCTGCCGATTTCCACATATTAAAATGCGGATCCAGTGTGCGCGATACGCCCTCCACCACAACCATGGTTTTTTGCAGCATGATCAGCTCAGGCCGTGTTTCCATATCAAACAGTTCAGTCACTTCAAACAACAAGGTCAGCAACTTCGCCATTGAAATAGTTTCGGCAGGCTGGCCGTGAATAGGCTCGCCAATTGCGCGAATGGCTTGCGCAAAACTTGCCACATCATGGGTATGCGGCACATAGCCTGCTTCAAAATGCACCTCAGCCACACGCATATAATCACGCGTGATAAAACCATAGAGAATCTCTGCCAGAAAACGGCGCTGCTGCTTGTTGAGACGGCCGGTAATGCCAAAATCCACCGCAACGATTGTGCCTTTCGGATCAACAAACAAATTGCCGGGATGCATATCGGCATGAAAAAAACCATCCCGCAAAGTATGACGCAAAAAGGACTGGATCAATGTGCGTGCCAGTTTCTGCAAGTCAAAACCGGCAGCACGCAACCCCTCCACATCCGACATTTTTATGCCGTCAATCCATTCCAGCGTCAAAACATCACGCCCCGTGCGCTCCCAATCCACGGCAGGCACACGAAACCCCTCATCTTCCTTGATATTCTCGGCAATTTCAGACAATGCAGCCGCTTCAAGCCGCAGATCCATCTCAATACGCGTGGTCTGCGCCAATGTCTGCGCCACCATAACCGGACGCAAACGCCGTGTGACCGGCACAAAACGCTCCTGCAGGCGCGCCACCATGAAGAAACCTTCAAGATCCTGCGCAAAACGCTGGCGCACCCCGGGGCGGATAACCTTAACTGCCACCTTGCGGCCGCCATCCACCCTTGCCGGATGCACCTGCGCCATGGAGGCAGCTGCAATCGGCGCATCAAATTGCGTATAAAGATCATCAATCTTGCGGCCAAGCGAGCCTTCTACCGTGCGGATAGCCTCATCCTGGGCAAAAAAATCCATACGATCCTGCAAAAGCTGCAGATCATCGGCCACATCCTTGCCCACAACATCCGGACGCGTGGCCAGAAACTGGCCAAGCTTGACATAAGATGGCCCGAGCCGGTTCATCGCCCGCGACATGCGCTCGGAACGCGCCGTATCGCGTGAGCGTTTGCGCGCCAGCGCCGATGCCACACGATGCGCAAATGCGGGCAAACCGCTCAAACCCTCCGCCGGCAGGGCGCTGATCACACCTTCACGGGTCATGACCCATCCGGCATGGAGCAGTCGGAAACTTGCGGCAATGCGGCTCATAACTCACTCATCCTACAGTGCGCATTGTGAAAAACACGTCCGTAGGCCGGCTTTTCACTGCGCAGAGAAACAATAATCAGATTTTCCAGCCGGAATGCAGGCAGGCAATACCACCGGTAAAATTGCGCCATGTCACGCGGGAAAAGCCGGCAGCAGTGATCATATTGGCAAAATCCTGCTGTTTCGGAAATTTGCGGATTGATTCAACCAGATATTTATAAGAATCCGCATCCCCCGTCACCATTTTGCCGATAGCCGGAATAGCATGGAAAGACCATTGATCATAAATCCTGTCGAGCAGCGGCATTTCCACTTCAGAAAATTCAAGGCAGAGAAACCGGCCGCCCGGCTTCAGCACGCGGAAAGCCTCCTCCAGCGCCCGGTCAATATGGGGCACATTGCGGATACCGAAAGCAATCGTATAGGCATCAAAGGAATTATCGTCAAAGGGTAGTTTTTCAGCATTAGCCTCGACAAAATCCACATTATCGAGCAAGCCTTTTTTCGCTGCACGCTCCTGCCCCACCGCCAGCATGGAGCCGTTAATATCCAGCACGGTCGTATGCGCCTGCCGGTCTGAAGCCTCAACAATACGAAAAGCAATATCACCGGTGCCCCCGGCCACATCGAGCGAGCGCCAGTTCTGAATATGTGACGGGATTTTTGGCGGTGCGAGCCAGGCAACCATTGCGTCTTTCCATGCGCGGTGCAAACCGGCAGACATCAGGTCATTCATCACATCGTAACGCTTGGCAACACTGTGAAAAACCTCATTCACCAGACCCTGCTTGCTCTCCTCATCGACTTTTTTAAAGCCAAAAGAATTTTCCATACCGCCATGGGCGCCAACGCGGCTGCGATCAGCTTCATGGTCTTGCCCGGATTTTTCATTTTGCTGGCTCATAATTTATCCTGTCCTGCCCGCCTGATAGCCCTATCAGGATCAGGGCACTGTTCAGAGCCGCCCAACAGAATTGCCAGACCCTGAAACTGATGAAATATCTTGCCTATAGCATATAAAGCCTGAACGCGATGATACAAGCAAATACGGCAAAGTTTGATATCACTTAACAAAAATTACGTGCCAATGCCCGTATCAAAATGATTCTCCCTGCATAATCAGAGCATCACGTTTTTGTGTAACAGCATTCATTCATCTGCCTGATCACCCCTCATCATCAGAGAATTGTATAAAACAAAATAAATTTGCATGTCTCTGCTTTTCCCTGCCAGCATTTTAGCCTAATCAGCTCTGGAAAACTTACCGGCTTCGGCTAATAATGTGAAAAATAATTTTGAAAGCAGCGGGATATTATGAGCATCACGGTTATTGATCATCCGCTTGTCCAGCACAAGCTCACCATCATGCGCATGAAAGAAACCTCAACCGCCAGTTTCCGGCGGCTGCTGAAAGAAATTTCCCTTCTGCTTTGCTACGAAGTGACCCGTGATCTTGATCTCACGACAACCATGATCGAAACGCCGATCATGCCTATGGAATCACCGATTCTTGATGGTAAAAAACTGGTATTTGCGTCAATTCTGCGGGCAGGCAACGGCCTTTTGGAAGGTATGCTGGATCTGGTGCCTGCAGCGCGTGTTGCCCATATCGGCCTTTATCGCGACCATAAGACTTTGCAGCCGGTGGAATATTATTTCAAAGCGCCGGAAGATATCGTCAATCGCCTGATTATTGTGGTTGATCCGATGCTGGCAACCGGCAATTCAGCAGTTGAGGCGATTACCAAATTGAAAGAGCGCGGTGCAAGCAATATCCGTTTCCTCTGTCTGCTGGCGGCGCCGGAGGGGATTGAGCATTTTGCAAAAGCGCATCCGGATGTGCCGATTTATACGGCGGCCATTGATGAAAAACTGAATGAGGATGGTTATATTGTTCCGGGACTCGGGGATGCCGGTGACCGTATGTACGGCACCAAATAATTAAAAAGTGACCGTATGTACGGCACCAAATAACTAAAAAAGTGACCGTATATACGGCACAAACAGCGAAACGAACAGCTCTGCGGCCTGCACCGGTAATTGCGCCAATCGGATAAAACGGCGTTTAAAGCGCCGTTTTATTATGCAGTTACCATTTCATAAATTACCGGATGCGAGGGTGGAGCCCTGTCATCAAGCTGCATGGCCTGTTGCACCATTTGCCTTGCCATTTCAGCTTTATCCTGCGTCTGCGCATGCACAACGGCCAGCACATCTCCGGCCTTCACCTCAGTGCCAAGCGGCATAATGTCAGAAATGCCAACAGCGGGATCAATTCTGTCCTGCGGGCGCAGGCGTCCGCCGCCAAGCGTCACCACACTCATGCCGATAATGCGTGTATCAATAGCATGCAAATAACCACTGCCCCCGGCATATACAGGCACCTGAAGCCCCGCCTGCGGCAAATAACAAGAAGCCTTTTCAATAAAGTCTTGCGGCCCGCCAAGACCTTGCACCATATGGCCGAATTTTTCAGCCGCATATCCGCTCTTCAGGGCTGCTTCTGCCTTTGCCAAACCATCAGCAACCGTTTGCGCCAGCCCCGCTGTAACCAGCATATGAGCGGCCAAATTCAGCACCACTTCGGCAAGGCGCGGCTGATGGTGTGCATTGGTCAAAAAATCAACGGCATTGCGCACTTCCAATGCATTACCGGCACAATTTGCCAATGGCTCATTCATATCGCTTATCAGCGCACTGGTTGGCAATCCCGCACCATTGGCAACCTGCACCAGACTTTGCGCCAAAGCCTGCGCCCCCTCAAATGAGGCCATAAAAGCACCGCTGCCGGTTTTAACATCCAGCACAAGCCCGCCAATGCCGGAAGCCAGTTTTTTAGAGAGAATAGAGGCTGTAATCAGCGGAATGGATTCCACTGTCGCCGTCACATCACGCACCGCATAAAAACGCTTATCCGCAGGCGCAAGGTCACCGGTCGGCCCGATAATGGCACAGCCGCACGCTCGCACAACCTTATCAAACAAGGCTTTATCGGGGTAGCTTTGATAGCCGGGAATCGCATCCATCTTATCCAGCGTGCCGCCGGTATGGCCAAGGCCGCGTCCGGAGATCATCGGCACATAGGCACCGCAAGAAGCAACAAGCGGCGCAAGCATCAGCGATACATTATCACCGACACCGCCGGTGGAATGCTTATCCACCACAGGCCCGTCAAGATCACGCCATTGCAACACATCACCGGAATTTTGCATAGCTCTGGTCAGTGCCACGGCCTCATCGCGGTGCATACCATTAAAATAAACCGCCATGCCAAAGGCCGCAATCTGCCCCTCACTCACGCTGCCATCGGTTATACCGCGCACAAATGCCTCAATCGCCTGAGCACTTAAAACCTGACCATCACGTTTTGCCCGAATAATCTCCTGCGGCAGCATGGCACCCCTCTCTGAAATCAGCCAATTTCACCAATCAGTATTTTGATGATGTTTTGCAGTTTCTGCCCGCCCAGAGGCGCCATGGTCTTGGTCTCATCATGGGAGAGCTCGGCACCGCTCATCCCTGCACCATAATTGGTGATAACCGAACAGGCCGCCACACGCAGCCCCAGAAAACGTGCCAAGATAACTTCCGGCACAGTAGACATGCCCACCGCATCAGCACCGAGAATACGCGCCATACGAATTTCAGCCGGCGTTTCAAAAGACGGGCCGGAAAACCACATATAGACACCTTCAAACAGTGTCTCCCCTGCTGCATGTGCCGCATTGCGAAAAGCCTGTTTAAGTTCCGCATCATAGGCCGCTGTCATACCGGTAAAACGCGCATCCGTATGTTCACCAATCAACGGGTTCATACCGGAATAATTAATGTGATCATCAATCAGCATCACACTGCCAGGTTTCATATCCTGCAGCACAGAACCGGCAGCATTGGTCAGGATCAGCGTTTCAAGCCCCAGTGCCTTCAAGGTCTCCAGCACCGGGCGCATGGCGGCTGCATCGCCCCGCTCATAATAATGCGCGCGCCCTGCCAGCACCATAACCAGCCGGCCTGATAACCGGCCAACCACCACCTCTCCCGCATGGCCGCTCACACCGCTTTTGGGAAAAGCCGGCAAATCGGAATAACGAATATGCACCGGATCATTAAGCTCGCCAACCAGCCCGCCAAGGCCGGAGCCTAAAATAATGGCTGTTTTCAATATTTCTCCGGCAAAGGTCTCGTTAAGACGCTGGCGCAAAATCAGGGCGGCTTCGGTCATAATCTCATCCGATCACATCAGTCTGAAAACTGAATGGCAGCAATTCACGCATGGTTACAGTCTGCACAATGCCGGAATGATCACACAAATGCAGCGGCACATCGGCACCGGCAAATTCCGCCAGACGCTGGCGGCAACCACCGCAGGGCGAACATTTCTCCAGTTTTTCAGCCATAACCAGAATTTCGGCAATTTCGCCGCCGCCTCCCATCACATAATGCGACAGCATGGTGGTTTCAGCACACCACCCTTCAGGAAAGGAGATCACCTCAATATTGCAACCGGAATAAATCCGCCCGTCTTTGGTGCGCAAGGCCGCCCCGACAGGAAATTTTGAGTAAGGGGCATGGCATTTCTGCATGGCAGCAAAAGCCGCATCAAATAAGTCCCGAGCCATATCAGCCCCTCCCGTCTGTTTTCACCGTTCTTTCACATAAGGAATTCCCCCCGCTTTGGGCGGGGTTGCCTTGCCGATAAAGCCTGCCAGCAAAATCACTGTCAGAATATAAGGCAATGCCTGCATAAACTGCACAGGCACATCACCGATAATCGGCAGTGTCTGCCCCTGCAGGCGGATGCTAAGCGCATCCAGAAAGCCAAACAGCAAACAGGCATACATGGCCGATACCGGACGCCATTTGGCAAAAATCAGCGCGGCCAGCGCAATATAGCCCTTGCCTGCAGTCATATCTTTTACAAAACCTGCACCTTGCGCCGTGGCAAGATAGGCACCGGCAAAACCGCAAAGAAGGCCGCAAATAATCACTGCCCGGTAACGCAGAAAGGACACGGAAATACCGGCCGTATCAACTGCAGCCGGATTTTCGCCCACAGCACGCAGGCGCAAACCAAAGCGCGTGCGATAAAGCACCCACCATGTCAGCGGCACCATCAAAAAGGCCAGATAAACCAGAATGGAATGACCCGAGAGCAGCTCACCATAAAGATAACCGATAACCGGCACATCTTTCAGCGCCTCTGTGCCCGGCAAATCAATGGCTGTAAAACGCGCGCTGTTTGGCAGGGAAGGCGTACGCCCGCCCTGCCCGAACCACGCCTGCCCCAGAATAATCGTGGTGCCCGCAGCAATAAAATTAATTGCAAGACCGGAAACAATCTGATTGCCGCGATGGGTGATTGATGCAAAACCATGCACCAGACCAAGCAGAACCGAAACCAGCAATGCCGCACCAAGACCGGCCAGAGCCGAGCCGCTGATTGCCGCAATTGTGGCGGCAGCAAAACTGCCCGCCAGCATTTTACCCTCAAGGCCGATATCAACAATGCCCGCACGCTCTGAATAGAGCCCCGCGAGACAAGCAAACAACAATGGCACGGAAAGGCGCAATGTGGAATCCAGAAGCTGAATAAGCATAACATAGGTTTCCATGATGCCTACTCCCCTGCCCTGGCAACCGGCGCATGAGCGCGATGAGCTGCAAGGCGCATAAACAGCCGCTGAAAAGCCGGACGAAACATATGCTCCAGGGCACCGGCAAACAAGATGACCAGCCCCTGAATGATTACAATCATATCGCGGGAAATATTGGGCATATCAAACGCGATTTCCGCCCCCCCCTGATAGAGCATGCCAAACAGAACCGCCGCCGGAATAATACCTGCCGGATGGGAGCGCCCCATCAGCGCCACGGCAATACCGACAAAACCGGCGCCGGCCACAAAATCAAGCTGCAGGCGATATTGCGCCCCCATCACCGGATTGAGCGCCATCATACCGGCCAGCGCACCGGAAATCAGCATAGTGATAATAACAGTGCGTGAGGGGTTGATGCCGGCATATTCAGCCGCACGCGGGCTATATCCCATAGTGCGGATTTCATAGCCGATTTTTGTGCGCCAGATCAAAAGCCACACCAGATAGCAGGCCAGCAAAGCCAGCAAAAAGCTGATATTGAGCGGTGCCGAGCGCATTTCCATACCGAACAGGTTGAGCAGCCAGTCAAGTTTTGGCAATTGGCCGCCGGATAAAAAGCCGCGGCTTTCCGGAGCCATAACACCGGCCGGCTTGATAAAATTGATGATCAGATAAACCATCAGGCTGGCAGCAATGAAATTAAACATAATAGTGGTAATCACAATATGCGAGCCGCGCTTTGCCAATAGCCATGCCGGTATCAGAGCCCAGAGCGCTCCCAAAACGGCACCGCCAATCAAGGCTGCAATCATGGTCACCCACCATGGCATGGATGCATCAAGCCACAGACAAACCAGCGCCACGCCAAGCCCGCCAATATAGGCCTGCCCCTCACCGCCAATATTAAACAGCCCGCAATGGAAAGCCACGGCAACCGCAAGGCCGGCAAAAATAAAATTGGTGGCATAAAACAATGTATAACCAATGCCCTCACCAGAGCCGAAGGCACCTTTAATCATCAATAAGGCGGCATCCAGCGGGTTCTCGCCAACCAGCAGCACAACAAGCCCTGCCACAAGAAACGCCACAATCAGATTGAGCGCCGGGATCAGGCCATAATCCACCCAACGCGGTAATTTTGCAAAAGGCTGGCTCATGGCAACATCCCGATTACAGCTTCAGTGGTTTTTATCTGCGCATATTCACCCTGCAGCACAGCCAATGTCAGCGCATGCACATCTTCTGCGCGCCATGTCTTGCCACGCAAATCCGTGCGTTCTGTGCTTGCCACCGCATCTTGCGGCAGAATAACCTCAAAACCAAGATTGGCAGCCATCCGCACTGTTGCATCAACAGAATTTTCCAGAAGCACCCCGCCAATCACCAGGGTGCGAATTTGCAATTCATCCAGCACATCCATCAGATCTGTACCGATAAATGCATTATTAGTGCGCTTATCCACCACCGGCTCACCGGGCTGCGGCTCAACTTCTGTTTTAAATGCATTGCCCTCAGTGCCTGCACGATAAGGCGATTGCGGATCGGTGGAATCATGGCGAATATGCACAACCGGCAAACGCCGCGCGCGCCAGGCCTGCAACAGGCGCTGCAGATTCGCCTCTGTTTGCGGCTGGCCGCGTTGCCCCCATTTCGGATCGTCAATTGCCTTTTGCATATCAATGATAAGCAATGCCGGTGTTGAGCTGATCATCAATGCAGATCCTTCCCGCTCGCCCTGTTACTGTCATTCCGGATACCAGCCATCAACAAGCCGATTTCGCCCTCACTGGCCTCCGGCCCGCATTCTCCGACCACACATCCGGCAAACATCACCAGAATGCGATCAGACAATGAGCGGATTTCATCCAGTTCAACCGAAACCAGCAAAACCGCCTTACCGGCATCGCGCATTTCAATAATGCGCTTATGAATAAATTCGATCGCGCCCACATCCACACCACGGGTTGGTTGTGCCACAATCAAAACATCGGGGTCACGTTCCATCTCACGCGCCAGCACAATTTTTTGCTGATTACCACCGGAAAAATTCGCGGTTTTCAGCCGCGGATCAGCCGGACGAATATCATATTGTGCAATTTTACCCTGCGCATCCTGCAAGATTGCCTCAATATTAAGAAACGGCCCTTTGAGATAGCGCGGATCATCATGATAGCCAAGAATGGAATTTTCATATTCCTCATAGGCCAGAACCAGCCCCATATGGTGGCGGTCTTCCGGCACATGGGCAAGGCCTCGGCGGCGCAATTCTGCCGGATGAGCATTGCCAGTCACATTGACCGGCAAATTATTGAGCATTACCACGCCGCTTTCCGCCCTGCGGATACCGGCAATCACCTCAATCAGTTCAGATTGCCCATTGCCTGCCACACCGGCAATGCCCACAATTTCACCCGCACGCACATCAAAAGAAACCCTGTCCACCACGGTTGTTTTCTGCCCGTTGCGCACCACCAGATTTTTAACCTGCAAAACCGGCGCCCCCGGCTTGGCGGCCTGCTTGTTCACCCGTAACAGCACACGCCGGCCAACCATCAGCTCAGCCAGTTCCTCAACACTTGCCTCTGCGGTTTTGCGGGTGGCAACCATTGCCCCCTGACGCATCACAGAAACATTATCGGTCACCGCCATAATCTCGCGCAACTTATGGGTGATCAGCACAATAGTTTTGCCCTGTTCTTTAAGCTGGCGCAAAATCCGGAACAGATGGTCAGCCTCAGACGGGGTCAAGACACCGGTCGGCTCATCCAGAATCAAAATTTCAGCACCGCGATAAAGGGCTTTCAGAATTTCCACGCGCTGCTGCAGGCCAACGGCCAGATCTTCCACGACCGCATCAGGATCAACATCCAGCGCATATTCTTTTTCCAGCGCCTTTAACTGTTCACGGGCTTTCGCAATGCCTGCGGATAAAAGCGGTGCCCCCTCAGCGCCGAGCATCACATTTTCAAGCACGGTAAAATTATCCACCAGCATAAAATGCTGATGCACCATACCAATGCCGGCGGCAATTGCCGCATCAGGATTGGCAATATGCACCTGTTGCCCATTCACCTTGATCGTACCTTTATCCGGCTGATAGAACCCGTAAATAATCGACATTAATGTCGATTTACCGGCGCCATTTTCCCCGATAATCCCGTGAATGGTTCCTTTTTCGATCTTCAGATCGATAGCGCGGTTTGCATGCACCGCGCCGAAACGCTTATCAATACCACTCAGTTCAAGTGCAGGCTGCGCCATCATCCCATCCGTTCTCATCGTCATCACGGTGCCGGAATATTCTGCCAAAGGCATCACTGATTCCGGTGCAAGTTAAGCACTATATGCTATGGGATAAAACTATATGTAAACCACCAGTGCACAGAGTGCCAAAACTGTGAAACGGTTTGCGTGCCTATTTTGCGTGTCTGTAATGTAACAAACAGGTTATTAAAGTGCCCGCTGCGCGTTTTTTTATACGGAGCATTCTCTGCCGCCGCATATTCCTGTTTATAAGGCAGTTGGGGTGCTATTCATATGCAAAAACATACTACTACCTGCCTGTTTTTTCGCTTTATCATATTGTTTTTGAGATAAACAGTTCATGAGTCAAAGGGTATTTTTTATAATAATACATGCATATATTATTGATGTGATTTAGAAATTCCGGAAGAGGAAATTATGGCTGAAAATTTATGCGACCGGATTACAGAGCTGGAAATCCGCTATGCAGAGCAGGAAAAAATAATCGAAGACTTGTCTGGTGAAATTACCGGACAATGGAAGCTGATAACTGCCCTTAATAAAAAACTCAATGCACTCACAGACAGATTTCTGGAACTGGAGGAGCAGACGGCACCGGAAATCACAGTGACCAGACCGCCGCACTGGTAAAAACAAAACAGGGCAGCATAATGCCGCCCTGCCGGAAGAAATTTTTTATATCTCAATGCATGTCATTTTACAGAATCAATACGGGCATTTATTATCAGTCGTGTAGTCATGCACCTTGAGCTTACCGGAGATAATATCGGCTTTTGCAGCTTCCACTGCGGCTTTCATTTCCGGTGTAATCAGCTTTTCGTTATTTTCATCCATCGCATAGCTGACACCGTTTTCTTTAAGCCCCATCTGCACAATACCGGCAGTAAACTTGCCCGCTGCCACATCTTCAAAAGCCTTGTAGACAGCAGTATCCACACCCTTTACCATCGAGGTCAAAACATGGCCCGGATGCAAACCATTCTGGTTTGAATCAACCCCGATACCAAGTTTGCCGGCATCTGCCGCAGCCTGTAAAACGCCGATGCCGGTACCGCCTGCCGCGTGATAAATCACATCAGATCCCTGATCAATCTGTGCTTTTGCAATCTCACTGCCCTTTGCCGGATCATTCCAGGCCGCAGGTGTATCACCAGTCCAGTTCTGCAAAACCTTTGTGCCAGCCTTGCCTGCCTTTGCACCCCCTGCATAACCGCAATAAAAACGCCGGATCAGCGGCACATCCATACCGCCAACAAAGCTCACAGTGCCGGTTTTTGAAGCCATCGCCGCCAGCATGCCAACCAGATAGCTTCCCTCTTCTTCCTTGAAAACAACCGAACGCACATTTGGCGCCTCAACAACAGCATCGATAATTACAAACTGCGTGTCCGGAAATTCCTTGGCAACTTTCTCAATGGCAGACACTGCGGAAAAACCGGCAATAACCACCGGCGAATTACCGTCCTGCGCAAATTTACGCAGCGCCTGCTCACGTTGCGCATCATTCTGAATTTCAAATTCACGGTAATTGGTGCCATGATCGGCTTTGTATTTTGCAGCGCCATTATAGGCAGCTTCATTGAAAGACTTGTCAAATTTGCCGCCAAAATCATAAACGACAGCCGGCTTCAATTCTGCCGCATAGGCTGCAGAAACACTCAATGTCGCGGCCAGCAGGCCTGTAACAATACGCTTCATTATCACTTATCCTCCGCTTGCGCAGTCTTCTGCGCGACACTGTTATCACCGGTTTGCGGTCGATTATTAAATAGGAGCCGCAATTCAAAGTCTCTTAAGCTTTATGCCCGGGCAGATTTAAATTGACACCCGCCCCGAACATTAAAAATTGACGCTTTGAAACACTTCAGCTTTTCAAAAAACGCCAGCGTGCCCTAATGTGGCATGTACAAAAAATTTTTTCATCTTAATTTTATAGACTTGCACATTTTTCATTTTCACAAAGGATACAGAGCGTTTTACCAATATCAATAACAATATTTAAATAAAGCAGGAAACGCCGGTTCCCCGCAATCCGCAATAACCTTGCGGATTTTTAGCCAGATATTGCTGGTGATAATCTTCTGCATAATAAAATTCTGACGCTTTAAGAATTTCTGTCGTAATTTTTCCAAAACCGCGCGCATCAAGCGCCTGCTGATAGGCTTCTTTACTGCACAGGGCTGTTTGCAGATCCTCATCAGAATAAACATAAATTCCGGAGCGATAGGTCGTGCCAATATCATTGCCCTGACGCATACCCTGTGTGGGATCATGCTCCTGCCAGAATAATTGCAGCAAAGCGGCAAAAGACACCTCTTCAGGGTCATAAACCACCAGCACAACTTCATTATGGCCGGTAAGGCCGGTACAGGTTTCTTCATAGGTCGGGTTTGGAGTGATACCGCCGCTATAGCCGGCTGCCGTCACATAAACACCCGGAACCTGCCAGAACAGGCGCTCCACACCCCAGAAACATCCCATACCAAACAGCACTTTGCGCATATTTTGGGGAAAAGGTTCATGCAAATCTCTTCCTGATACAAAATGCGTCTTTGCGGTTGCAATAGCCTGTTCACGGCCGGCAAGCGCCTCTGCGCGGCTTGGCAAACGCAGCTTTTGTTCTGGATAATATCCGGACATTTGACGCTCCTTTTAAAGGTCGGCTTTCATTTTACCTGTATTTATGGCGGCGGGCAATTTTCTCAGAGCTTTTGCTGATTGCGGCCGAGCCTGCCGGCTGCAAAAAATACAAGACTTATAATCACAAAGAGCAGCGCACCGGGCAGTTGCAATAATGGAAGCAGCCATTGCTGCCAAAAATTTTGTCCAAAATTGTTTTGCATAAAACCGGCCAGGGCAGAGAAATATTCCGGCAGATTATTGCGCAGATTTTCCGACAAGGGCAAAATTGTATAGCGGCTTAGAGCAATTGAACGAGCAATATCAAAAACTGCAAATAACAAACCGGTCGCCAATGAACAAACCGCCAGAAAATTCAACAATATGCGCATAATTTCATTCCGCAGCCTCACATTATTTCATACAATCATATGGCATAAAATCAGCAATATTCATTATCAGTTTATCATGAGATTCGGGCTATTCAACGGATTGCACAGGCTATCCCCCCTGTTAAAAGTTCCGGCCGGGCTTTTTCTGAAAGATAATTCCGATATTTCAACCCGCAATAAGGAAAAACAAAAAAATAAATTATTTCAATATCTTAAATGAATTTCTCTTTCAAATTTCAGTGAAATCATTTTAGTTTTTCACAAAAAAACCGTATGAATTCAGGCAAATGCGAAATAATGGTTGAACATATGGCTTTTATAGCTATATTCCGCGCCGCAACGGTCATTTAACAGCCAACCACTGTTTATAGAAAGGCCGTTTGATTGATAATATTTATATCAATCCTGCATGGAGAGGTGGCCGAGTGGTTGAAGGCGCACGCCTGGAAAGTGTGTATACGGGGAACCGTATCGCGGGTTCGAATCCCGCTCTCTCCGCCAGTTATCAGACTTAAGTTTTTGATTTATCAGTAAATCTCAAAACAACAAAACATCTATTCCCCCAATATTTCCCCCCAATTCATTTTAGAACTCTATAGACCTCACTGGAATATGACTATCGCATACCCGCCTATGCCCTTACCTTCTCTGCTGCCTCAAACTTTGCTCTACCCCCTTCCCGACAAAACCGGCAAAACTGATTTTGAGCAGCTTTATAGTGTCGGCAAATTCCGGTTCTCCTACATTGTGATATCAGAACCCTTTCTGGCTATGGCTTCCTCAAAAAAGTAATGCCTGTTATCGAGCACCCTGCAATGCAGGAAGTTGCATGTTTGGTGCGCTGGTTTTTATGGGGTGACAAAACTCACACTGATACGCCGCTGTTTTCAGCATCAATTTTCATTCATCGGACGGAGCAGAGGCTTCTGGAAGTATCCGGAATGGAATCCTTGCGCTTATCTTGAGTATTTGACGGGCAAACCAAACTCGAATGAGTATCATACAGCTCTAACCGTAATTTCGTGCCCATTATAGACAAGAGGCGCAGAATAGTTTTTAATAAGTGCATTCATCTTAGACAGTCCTTGTATCTTTGGTGAGAAACGCACCGCCTTGCAGGGCGGTGTTGTTGTCTTGAGCGACAGGGGCTTGGTCGTCAAACTTACACCCTGCTACCATTTCCCGCTCTAAAATACACAGGATAATATAATCCATTGAGCGTCAAACAGACTACCTTGAAGATCTCATGAAGAAAAAAGGGCGGAGAGTGAAGCTCTCGACATTCCCAGAACTTTTAGTAAAGTTTTTTGACTGCAGCCTTTGAGAGAGTTGATGATATGAATAAAATCACATGGAGCAGGGGGCTTTTTAGACTTTGGATTGTAATATCATCCATTTGGGTTGTTTTAAGTGTCCTGATCAGATCGAACGATGTTATTTCTCCTTATTACTCTGGCTATGCAATATTAGCAGGAGAAAATAAAAATACCGTATTTGATAAATACTCATCTGAAACATATGACCTAGATCAATTAGTAGCAAATGGTAAGGTTAAAAAATACGAGGCCAAAAACATCAAAAATACTGTGATTTACATGCCGACCTCCCTCTCTAACGAAGATGTTAAATTAAGGCTTTATAATGCAAACACAGAAGCAATTAACCTAAGAGACAGAGAAATATCTAAAAAAAGATGGGCGGCAATACAGTCCGCAGCTTTAATAACTATACTACCACCGATTATATTGTTTATCATTGGATATGCCGCAATATGGGTTTTCAGAGGATTTAGAGCTACGTAAACCAAATCGAACATCACCCAAACGAGCCGAAGATTGACCACCAGAATTATGTCTGGCTGTATCGGCACGCATTGATGGTTGTCGGTGTGGTTTGACTCTTGCACTGATATTCCGGAGATGCAACGGATTGGACGCAGATTGCTTTAGGTGCCTTCACTGCCTCAATACTAACTCTTGTTCTTGCAGAGTAAGTGGCCGGTTCATGCTGCCACCTCACAGCCCTTGACTGGCAGAGTTTTGGAGCGGATCAGTTCAGAAAAAGAAATACCGCGCTTTTGAGCAACCTCTTTCAGGTGCTGTTTTTCTTCTGGAAAAACGCGAATACGAATATAATCTGGCATTGCAGCGTCTGAGCGCATAACAGCCTCATTTGTTATAACAAAGAACACCACGGCCAGCACCGCAAAACAAAATTAATGAAGCAAATACAATAAGTTAAATACATTATCAGGCTATATCATAGCGAAACATAATAGATCATGCTGGATTATAAGTGCCTAAAGGTGCAACAATTTTGCGTCGTAGAATGACGGCAATTCCCTCGCGCGTACGCGCGTATTGATTGCGAAACTCTTTTATGAGTATCAGATTTCACCAAATTCACTCGCATACCGACAGTAAATTACCTCGTATGCGTGCGCGTACTGCGCAGAAAATCCTTCGTGCATGGCTGCCTGACAAAACCCCATACATAAATCCGCACTTACCTATTTGAGCAAAGACCTATCAAAATGAATGGTAATTTTTGGCGTTTTGGATAGTTTTGTCAGTAAAGTCAGTTTTGTCATTATGGAGTAAGTGTATTTGTAGAGGTTCCGACTTGATCTGACAGTTATCCGTTTTGTGGTGGCGTCTGTCAGGTTAAATTCAGCCCAGGAATTTTTCCTGCCAGATTGCTTTACCGTCGATCATTGTCTCGAGCGGTGTTCTTCCGCAGCACATCTTA
>NZ_JBPVTR010000006.1:0-7427 GCF_051851455.1 Pseudochrobactrum albidum | reverse complement strand
AAAATTGAGAATATGTTCGGAAAACTCAAAGACTGGCGACGCATCCATACTCGCTACGACCGATGCGCGCACACCTTCTTCTCATCCATCTGCATCGCTGCAACCGTCATCTTCTGGCTAAATCAATGAGTCCTGAGCTTAAAAAATGGGCTGCTTAAGGCTCACAATAGACCTAATACTCTCCTGAAAATGGAGGAGCGTCGGGGCTTTTATCATCAATGGCGCAATATGAAATTTTCAAATCAAATACTGATAAATATTACAGGTATAATTAATTTATGCTATATGATAAAAATATATATAACAATACATATAATTATTCTTCCTTTTAATAGAAATATTATTAATAAAAATATTAATTATGTTGGATTATTATAATGATTTTACCAGAAAAACCATCACCCATAGATGAAATTATTAAAGACGCAATTATACAATTTATATCTGTAAGTAATAAACCATCAATTCCACGTCAAACCAATGACCCAATGGATTTGAACTATGACGGCGACCCACAAAAAGCATTTCAATACGAATACAGATCGGTTAAATACATTTCTCAAGTAAACGACAAATGGCGTTTAATTCCCTCATGGTTAATACCGAATGAAACCATTTCAAAAAAATATGATGAATTTATAGCAATATATGTGCACGGTATATGGGGAAGTCGTGAAGACGGCTACCGTTTTTTAAAAACATTACATGATTTTGGTATAGCTACATTAATGATAGAATATCGAAATGATGAACCAGAGCTCATAGATAAAAGCGGATTGTATGCATTTGGGCTCACCGAAAACGAAGATTTACAAGCATCAATAAGATATATCACCCAAAACTATAAGCGAGTAATATTAATTGGCGATTCTATGGGAGGAGCGATTGTAGCCAATACTCTAATTAATAATACTCCTAATAAAGTTGCAGCTTGTATATTTGATGCGCCAGCTCTTGAATTTAATTATATAGTAGAAAATAAATTAATCGACTTGTTGCCTATAAGTGATTTGGAAGGTGCATACAAAATTATTTTAGATGAATATGATATAGACCTGTCTAAAGCGAATTACATACAACAATTAGCCGAAATTATAAAAATATATAATATTCCAACGTTCTATGCTTATGGAACAGAGGATAAAATAGTACCGCCCAGAGTAGCTGAAACTTTTATAAAATCTGTACCTCCTAATATCATAACTGTATTAAAGACAAAAGGGGATCATCTTGGCTCCTTCAATGCTGACAGGAAAATTTATACTGCAGCATTAGAGTATTTTCTTAAACGTATAAGTACACTTTAAGGAGAGAAAGAGAGAGGGCGTCAACTCATTTTGTCTATGTTTACAATTGCTTGGAGTCTGCTCCTAAAACGGCGTAAAATTTAGCAGATTATGTTTCAATCGAACTCTTGATATACAATAAATATTAATATGAGCTAACTTAAACTGTTTACCAACAATATATGTGTCGTAACTCGCGTTATCTGAGCAACCCAAGCGAGGCTAGGTGCTTAGTTGTTAAACCTTTAGTGCTGACGTCAAGATATATTAGGTACCAATGAAAACAAGCATGCGTAAAGTAGTGACTTATTTTTTTATGTCAATATTTCAGATCTGATCTTAAATCCCAAAAAATCTTTCAGTATTCTGAGAGTTGCATAAGTATTTATATCTATCGCTGCTATAAATATTTTCTTTTTATAAAAATTAATTTCTATAACAGAATATTTCTGTTGTTTATCCTGATTTATACTTGATTTTGCAAGCAGGCAAAAAAGTTTTTATAAATTAGATCGCCCTAAAGAATAATTTACACGCTCAAATATTTTACATCCGAGTCCATCAAATAACCTGATCACGCTGAGGATCTCACAACTCGTCCTTGTAGTGAATTGTTGAGCGTACACAATATGACTGAAACAGTGAACAGGTCAAAGTCTTCAAGAAGATCATCGCCTCCCTATATCATCAATTTAAGTCATTTATTTTTATTTCCCGTATGAAGGGTAAGAAAGATCTATATCACTTTATTCATTATAATTCAGTTTTAAAACTGAGGATAAATAAAAGATTAGGAAAGCTCTAAATGATGCAACTAGACGTTAATTATCTTACACAACAGGGCACTCTTAGGCCAATTCATGGAGCGAACGGGTCACCTTATGCTTGCTTGCCAGGTTATAATGATAGGGTCAACGAGTTTAATGAAATGGGAATTCCAACGGTGCGAATTCATGACCTCTTTGGGGTTGGAGATTTAGATAACTACTTTGATCCTGAGCGCAAACATACATATTTTCAGCTGTTAGCCAATACTCCATCGCATGTTATGGAAAGGTCTAAAAAATTATTATCTGAATATGCCAATTTACGTACGATTTTCCCGCTTATGTATACTGGCCTCTGCGATCATGACATCGATAAAATTTGGAATAATGCAAATTTTGCACCAACTGATTATTTTATAAAAAAAATTTTAGATAATGAAGAAAACCAAAATCCATATCTACAACGAGATTGTATTTTTCGGATAGGGCGCAGTTTAGATGGCGGTTGGTATGTCCCGGAAAACTTTAAAATCTATACAGATATTATTGAGCGACTGATACATCGCTATCATATCAATTATAAAGAAATTGGATTGACTAAGCCTGTCAATTACTGGGAGATATGGAATGAACCGGATTTGCCACACAATTGGGGCAGTTCCCCCGATGCTTATTATATGTTATTTATAAGTTTATTTAATAAATTGAAAAGTAAGTATCCTAATATAAAGCTCGGAGGAGCTGCATCTTCAGCAGGCATCAGAGACAGCGGAGACTACACAACAAATTTTTTATCATTCACTAAACTTTTAAGTTCCCCTTTAGATTTTTATAGCTGGCATTGCTACGCTGTCGCCAACACAGACTATAATGATATTACCACTTTCGCAAAAAATGTAAGGAAGATGCTGAATCAAAATGACATGCATAATACACAGAGCTTTCTTTCCGAATGGGGTATATATCCATATTCTGGTGCTACAGATATTTCATCTAAGCTTCAAAGCAATATAAATGCGTCATTCATTATGGCTGTGCTATTGCTATTAAATGTCGATGAACAATCGGTTGATCAAGCATGCTATTATCGTATGGACGATACGACTTTTGGTATATTTAACGCTGAAAATAAGGCTAGCTATCCAGCTCAGTGTTTTTATGTATATAATCAACTATTTACAAACCCAGAGATCATTAAAGTCGTTGAGCAAAGCGATGTAGGGTTGGTGACAATGATCACCAAGAATACAATAAATAAAACAGCGGCAGTCGTTACGACTCTATATAAACCGGATAAAGCTTATTTTGAAAGCAACTCTCAAGATGATGAAGGCGAGATATATCAACAACATTATTTCGACCCATCCTTAGATATAAATGAACTAAACTCCTGGTACATTAACAACTATTTTGGGGGTGTAGATCCTGCAACAGTCAAATTCGGCAATATATTTCCAACTACACCACTTGGTAACTCACCTGACTATCCGTCATTTTCTCCACGACAGACTCGTATAATCCAGAATGCAAATAATTATAAAATCGTTATACATAATTATTATCACCACTCATCACAAGTATTCCGGATTCGTCGCGGAGATGATTTGTCCAAATTATCACCAGAAGAGGTAACGCATACCGTTAATATAACTAATCACTTCAATAAAGAAAAAAATTATAGTGAAATCCATATTGTATTTGATGATTATCAATATTATGATATTTATTTTATAAAAATCAAATAATATTTTAATATAAAAAACATATAGCTATTTACAAAATGATTACTTATTAAAATAATATTTAAAATAATTACAGGAAATGATACATGCTTACTAATATTAATTGTTTTTCTATAGAAAATAATGCTAGAAACGTTAAATTGCGCCCTTTGCATTGTATGAATGGCACACCAATTTCTGTGCTCCCGGGCTTCCCATATTTAGAAGATGAATTTAATGAGATGGGTATTCCCTCCATACGGTTGCATGATTGTTTTGGATTGTGTGATATTGACAATAGCTTTGATGAAAAACAAATCCAGCAGATTTTAGCTAATATTGATTCATATTATAATAAATTAGCAACCGAACGATTATCTGATATGATGACCTATCGCAGTCTTGTTCCAGAATATAGAAAAATAGAAAATAAACTTTTGAGCGGTGATTATTCATTACAAGACGCAGAAAATTTAATAGTTAATTCTATAAATGACACTCATAGTAACAACTTATCACCAACAATAAATTTGTTAAGCTGGATAATAAATAACAATAAAAACAAAAATCCATATTTAAAGCGAGATATCATGTTTAGAGTAGGAAGAACCTTAGGAGGCGGAAATCATGAAATTAAATGCTTAGATCTATATGCAAGAGTTGTGCAGGAACTTGTTTATAAATTTACTTACAAAGGTACGCTCAATATACCAGATGAGTATCTCAACCGAGTAAAGTATTGGGAAATATGGAATGAACCAAATCTAGGAATCTTCTGGACTAACGCTAGCTTTCAAAAATATATAAATCTTTATGTAAAATGCTATAGGAACATCAAAGAAGCAAACCCCAGTGTTCTAGTTGGCGGCTCAGCAACAGCCTCAGGCTATGACACAGAAAATATCTATGTTAAAGATTTTATGATGTCTGCCAACGGCAATGGTTGTACACCAGATTTTCTTTCTGTTCATTTATACTCGAGTACTGAAACACCCTTTAATTTTTATGTATATGGTAAAAAATTAAAAGACAAAGCAAATAGCTTTGGCATAAAAGAGGTAATCGTATCAGAGTGGGCACCATATTGGGAGGCAGGACCTGATTACCAGGATGCCTATCAGTCTGCACGAGGGGCAGCTTATACAATATCAGCAATGATAATGATGCAATATGCTGGTATAGATAGAGCATATTACTACCGCGGAGACGGCGGCCCTCTTGGAATATTTAACTCTTCTAATCCTGCATCATATACAGCGCAAGCAATATATTTATTTAATCAAATGTTTGAAACTTCGAATGTAGCTGTCTATCCTCAAGACCCTATAGAGACAGATTATAAAAATGGGATATCAGCACTAAGTGGTGTATCCGATGATGAAAATTTGATGAATATCCTTATATCAACATATACACTAAATTCGGGGAACCAAGGGCATTTCATAAAGCCAAATTCAAGTTCACAGCGATCATATAAACAGCATTATTTTGATTTTCATGTAGATAAATATGAGGATCTTATCCGGAAAAATGAGACCGTTTTGCTAGATCAATATTATGGATCTGATATACGGTTAAGATGTGATGAACCTGCACAATTGAATGATACTAGAGAGCAAACTGGAGGCAATCCGGAACCAGTAATCTTGCAAAATACCAGTTCAAAAATTCTACTTAATGGTTTTTTTAATGAATATGAATTGTTAGAAATCTACGGTGTAGTGGAAGGTGGAGATCTAAATAGTATCATTCCTCCTATAATTTCAGGTATCACACAACGTTCTGGAAATGATCTAATTCTGAATGCTTGCCCAGATTCTGTGTATTTGATTAAAGCACAACGAAATTAGATGTCTCTCTTGCATACGTTTTTCAAATCAATGTTGATATTAACCTGATCTTCTCAGGTTTCCCAATGGCTTTTATCTCCGAGTGAACGGAGTTAATATAAACAAAGATAGCAATAAACAAATTCAAGCTAAAGTTTTCAGCGGACTATCCGGATAGTGCTGAGTCATAAAGTAGAGTATCCGTCCTGATAAGCCGCTGTTTCCTTCACCGTTGCATGATGAGTTACTCTCAAACGAAAGTGTATGGATAACTCTTGGACTCAGGATTCGTTAAATGGATTTGACTGATCTATTAGTCATATCAGAGGTTTGCCATAAACCATCTTATTTAACTATCGACAGTGCAAATACGCCGCATGAAACTTTGGTTCCCTTATCACATGGTATTCCAAGGGTCGATGATCGCCGGATTATCAGCGGCATCTTCTTTGTAATCAAAAATGGTTTGCGTTGGCGTGACGCTCTTAAAGAATATGGTTCGCACAAGACGATCTATAACCGTTTCATTCGATGGAGTCGTATCGGTGTGGTTAAACGTATTTTCTCAGAATTGGCAGCGAAAAGCGGAGAACCTGATCAATTGATGATCGATGCTAATCATCTTAAAGCGCATCGCACAGCAGCAAGCCTGTTAAAAAAGGGAATGTTCCCCGATGTATCGGATGCACCAAAGGCGGGCTGAATTTCAAATTGCATGCTGCATGTGACAGGCATGGCCGCCCACTGAATATGCATCGATCAGAAGGAGTGGACTTGCTTCGGAAAAGTGGAGAGGCATTTTGTATTAAACTGCCGTATCCCGCGCGATTTTCAAATGCCCAACCATTTCAGAGGAGCCGTTGTGTGTTTTGGGTTCAGCTGTTGCTTGACCACTTCGAACGGAACGAGCTGCACCCTCAGCGCCCAGACTGTCGGATTTTCCGTGGCTATTATCCAATTGACGATGGGGTCGCGTCACTCCACGATCTTATAACTATGATCTATAAGCGATTTGGATAGCTCGGCTCAGTAGGATCCTGTGCCTTCAATCCCAAATGCAATGACAGTTCCGAAGCCTCGTAACCACCGTTCAGGTTCGTGATAGCCTTTGATATTGGCGGGAATGGACAGAGTAGCCAATTTGGTGTCGTGGCTGTCGATGGCGACAGCTATGTGTGTTGTTTTATGTGTGTCTATCCTCCTCAACCTGGCGAAAAAAGCAGTTTCACGCTTTAATATCTCGCTCTTGACGTAAAATCTCATTCTGATATCAAAAACGTTTAAGCTCGGCGGCTATATCTTTTTCGGTCTTGCGTTGGCAAGGATCATTCATGCCTGTGTTACAGCTGCGGTAAATCCAGCGCGTTAGTATCGGAAGATTTATGCGGAGATATTCTGCCACTTGCTTGCGAGTTTGACCGCTTGTTCCGGTTAGCTGAACTGCTTCCTGCTCAAATTCCTTCGTAAAATTTGCTCACTTCGTCATAAAGATTTCCTTTTAACTCATGAAAACCTTTTCAAATTTACGAAGCTAGGCCATTAGCTTACGTGTAAGCTTATAAGTTTTATTGTGTGCATATAATTAAAGTATTCATTCTTAATATATATGAGATATAAGGCTTATTAAAACTTAGGCTCAGGACCTATTAAATTGGTTGCATGGCGGGTGGTGAGTTGATTCAATGGCGACATCAGGAGGCGTTGCCATGAGTGATTTGTTTTGGTGTCGCCGGCGCAGATGCGGCGGATTGAGCCATATTTTCCACTGTCGCATGGAGTGCCGCGGGTCGATGATCGGCGGATTATAAGCGGCATCATCTTCGT
>NZ_JBPVTR010000005.1:0-13177 GCF_051851455.1 Pseudochrobactrum albidum | reverse complement strand
AAAATTGAGAATATGTTCGGAAAACTCAAAGACTGGCGACGCATCCATACTCGCTACGACCGATGCGCGCACACCTTCTTCTCATCCATCTGCATCGCTGCAACCGTCATCTTCTGGCTAAATCAATGAGTCCTGAGCTTAGCCATTAACTTAAGTTTTGGATTTGTTATAGTTAGCCATATGGGAAACAATGGTTGTGAACTGAACGCTGTCTTTCATGCGCTGGCGGATCCGACCCGCAGAGCGGTTATTCAGCGGCTTGGCCGGGGTCAGCAACAGTGCGTGAGCTGGCTGCGCCATTTAATATGGCTTTGCCGTCTTTTGTAAAACATATCGCTGTGCTTGAAGCATCAGGCCTTATTGGCTCGAAAAAAATTGGCCGCGTCCGGACATACATACCATGGTTCAGACGATTGTGACTTATAAATCCGCAACCGATCTTCAGACAGTTATTGATATGGGAATGAAAGAGGGATTGACCTCGGCTCTGGAGCGTCTTGATGAATTGCTCCGCTCTTTCAAAGAGTAATATGCGCTATAAGTGTGTTTTTCGTAACAGAAAAATAAAAGAAAAATAAAAGAAAAATGCTGATTTGAGTGAGCCTGAATGTTCTGCTAATCAATCAATCCATTAAATGATAGTAAAAAACGACAAATATTATGGATTTCATTTGTTAAAGCCGGTGTTTGAACTGCCGACTTCATAGTCGGATACCAATCCAACCTTCGGAGAGCAGTTCATTGAACCGTTTTTTGTTTGGAATAACAATTTTTTATCAGCTATCCAAGCCGTCAAACAATGCTGTTGAGAGATAACGCTCGGCAAAAGACGGAATAATGATAATAATATTTTTGCCCTTATTTTCAGAGCGTCCGCCAATTTCAACTGCGGCTTTAAGTGCCGCACCGGAAGATATACCAACCGGAATACCTTCAATCCTGGCAATTTGGCGGGCATAGCTGAAAGCATCTTCATTGGCGACCTGAATGATCTCGTCATAAATGCCGGTATCCAGTGTTTTGGGGGCAAAGCCTGCGCCAATACCCTGAATTTTATGCGGCCCGGGATTGCCGCCCGATAATACGGGCGAATCTTTTGGCTCAACCGCTATAACCCTGAAGGATGGTTTGCGCCCTTTGATGATCTGGCCGATACCGGTGATCGTGCCGCCGGTGCCGATACCGGATATAAGAATATCGGCTTCACCATTGGTATCATTCCAGATTTCTTCAGCCGTGGTTTTGCGGTGGATTTCGGGATTAGCCGGGTTTTCAAACTGCTGCGGAATAACGGCATCCGGATTGCCGGCCGCAAGTTCCTCAGCTTTTGCAATCGCCCCTTTCATGCCTTTGGCGCCTTCAGTGAGAACCAGCTCTGCGCCAAGCAGTTTGAGCAGCTTCCTCCGCTCAACGGACATGGTCTCCGGCATGGTGAGGATGAGCTTGTAACCTTTGGCTGCTGCGGCAAAAGCCAATGCAATGCCGGTATTGCCCGATGTCGGCTCAATAAAGGTGGTTTTGCCCGGCACGGCTTTGCCTTCAGCTTCCAATGCTTCAATCATGGCCAGACCGATACGGTCTTTAACACTGGCCAACGGGTTAAAAAACTCCAGCTTGACCAGAAGATTAGCGACAACTCCATTTTCGCGTGCGAATTTATCAATACGCACCAGCGGTGTATTGCCGATTGTTTCAACAATGGAAGAGTAAATGCGGCCACGTCCTGGCTTGTTCGAATCGCTCATTGCAAATCTCCTGATCTTTTTATCAAAGCATAGAGCCTGATGCTGCCTGATTATAGAAGCAGCCTTGCAGATTGGGTGTTTATATTAGAATAATATTCTAATTTTATGCAGATAAAGGTCGTGTTTTGCATGAATGGCAAATATTAGCCCGTATTGTCATTTTATAAAAATAATGAGCCGGAGCCTTGAAAAAATTGATTGCAATCAATGGAATTTGTTCTGTTAAAGCGTAAAAGAATAATATGATATATGTCTGACACAGCCGCATGACAGCCTTTATAAATCGCAGGCGGTAGGTGCAAAAAAGAAAGGCAAGAAAATGTATCAGCATATTTTGGTTGCAACGGATGGTTCCGAACTTGCCAATAAAGGTTTGGAACAGGCAATTGGCCTGGCCAGGGAGCTTGCGGCAAAAATAACGGTTGTTACCGTTACAGATCTGTTCCCGAGCTATGGCATTGTTGTGGCTCCGGGCTTGAGCACATCGCCGGAAATTTTTGAAGAATATCGTGAATCCATGGCTGAACAGGCCAAGGCAATAGTGCAGCAGGCACTGACAAAAGCACGCGATGCCGGCGTGATTGCTGAAGGCCTGCATATTGAAAATCAATCACCCGCTGCAGGCATTGTTGAGGCGGCTGAAACCCATAAGGCAGAGCTGATTGTGATTGCCTCGCATGGTCGCCGCGGCGTAAACAAGCTGCTGCTTGGCAGTCAGGCTGCGGAAGTCTTATCTTTGAGCAAAATTCCGGTTCTTGTTGTTAAATAGATCCAGATATTAAATATTGACCGGCTTTATTTATAAGCCAGCAGATAAGATCTAAAAAAAACGGCGCTGAAAGCGCCGTTTTTATTGCAAATTTTAAAGGCCGCGGTTTTTTTCAAAACGCTTGCGTTCATTCGGATCAAGATAAAGCTTGCGCAGACGGATGGATTTTGGCGTTACTTCCATCAGCTCATCATCCTGAATCCATGACAAGGCGCGCTCCAGCGTCATACGGATCGGCGGGGTCAGTTTTACTGCCTCATCCTTGCCTGATGCGCGCATATTTGTCAGTTTTTTGCCTTTAAGCACATTGACTTCAAGATCATTATCGCGGGTATGAATACCAACAATCATGCCCTGATAAACCTTGGTGCCGGCATCAATGATCATCGGGCCGCGATCTTCAAGATTGAACATTGCATAGGCAACAGATTCGCCCTGATCATTGGAGATAAGAACACCGTTGTTACGGCCGCCGATCTCACCTTTATAAGGCTGATATTCATGGAACAGGCGGTTCATGATTGCTGTGCCGCGGGTATCGGTAAGAAGTTCCGACTGATAACCGATCAGGCCGCGGGTTGGTGCATAAAATACCAGACGTACCCGGTCACCGCCTGAGGGGCGCAGTTCAACCATTTCCGCCTTGCGTTCAGACATTTTCTGAACAACTGTTCCGGAATATTCCTCGTCAACGTCAATAACGACTTCTTCCACCGGCTCCAGCAGGGTGCCGTTCTCATCTTTTTTCATCACAACACGCGGCCGTGAAATGCTCAGCTCAAAACCCTCACGGCGCATATTTTCAATGAGAACCGCAAGCTGTAATTCACCGCGGCCTGAAACATAGAAAGAATCCTTGTCTTCCGATTCTTCAATTTTCAGGGCAACGGAACCTTCAGCCTCTTTGAGCAGACGATCACGAATCACACGGCTGGTGACCTTATCGCCCTCAGTGCCGGCCAGCGGACTGTCATTGACGATAAAGGACATGGTAACAGTGGGCGGATCAATGGGTTGCGCCTTCATAGCGACATTGATGGAAGGGTCGCAGAAAGTATCTGCAACCGTACCTTTGGAAAGCCCGGCAATAGCCACAATATCGCCTGCCACGCCTTCTTCAATGGCGGTACGTTCCAGGCCGCGGAAAGCGAGAATTTTGGAAACGCGCCCCTGTTCAAGCAATTTGCCGTCCTGACTGAGCACCTTAACCGTTTGGTTTGGCTTCAATGTGCCGGAATGGATGCGGCCGGTGATGATGCGGCCAAGAAACGGATCTGCTTCCAGAATTGTGCCGATCATTGAGAACGGGCCTTCAGCAACTTTTGGCTCCGGCACATGTTTCAAAATAAGATCGAAAAGCGGTGCCAGACCCTGATCCTTTGGGCCCTCCGGACTTTCGGCCATCCAGCCATTGCGGCCTGAACCGTAAAGAATCGGGAAGTCGAGCTGTTCATCTGTTGCATCAAGTGCTGCAAACAGATCGAAAACCTCATTGATCACTTCCTCATGGCGGCCATCCGGACGGTCAATCTTGTTGATCGCCACAATCGGACGCAGGCCGATCTTGAGCGCCTTGCTGACCACAAATTTGGTTTGCGGCATAGGGCCTTCAGCGGAATCCACCAGTACCACCACGCCGTCAACCATCGACAGGATACGCTCAACCTCGCCGCCGAAATCGGCGTGTCCCGGCGTATCAACAATATTGATGCGGGTGCCTTTCCAGACAACGGATGTTGCCTTGGCAAGAATGGTAATGCCGCGTTCACGTTCGATGTCATTGGAATCCATCATACGTTCGGCAACGCGTTGATTGTCACGGAAAACGCCGGACTGTTTCAGAAGTTCGTCGACCAGTGTGGTTTTACCGTGGTCAACATGTGCGATGATCGCGATGTTGCGCAATTGCATTGAGTATTACTCTGAATAGGGGGTTGGGACGCCTGAGGATAAACCGGGTAAACGCCGCAGATAATGGGCCGCTCTTACAGGTTTTTCGCTCATTTTAAAAGGGGGAGGGCCCATTTTAACCTTGCGCTTTTCTCAGATCTGCCCTGCAAAGCCTGCATAAAAACCGGTAAAGCTGCAAACAGACGGGCGGAAAGGCTTGAAAATTCAGGCTTTGTAAGCCTTTGAAACTGCCGCCCGTTTTGCCGGATGCTAAAACGGGCGGCAATTCCTTATCTGATTTTTTATAAAAGTGTCCCGGTGAGGAAGAGAACCGCAACGCTGAAATAGATCACCAGCCCCATCACATCCACCAGTGTGGCAACAAACGGCGCGGAGGCGCTGGCAGGGTCAAGGCCTATGCGTTGCAGGATAAATGGCAGCATTGAGCCGGAGAGAGAGCCGAACATGACAATGCCGATCAGGGCAACGCCGATTGTAATACCAATTAAAATCCAATGTTCACCATAATCGTAAAGGCCGGTTTTCTGCCAAATGGCAATGCGTATAAAGCCGATCAGCCCGAGCATGGCGCCAAGGGCAAAGCCGGTTGGCAGTTCCCGCAGCGCCACACGCCACCAGTCCCCAAGCTTAAGATCGCGCAGTGCAAGGGCGCGGATTAAAAGCGAGGTTGCCTGCGAGCCGGAATTACCGCCGGAGCTCATGATCAGCGGAATGAACAGCGCCAGCACAATGGCTTTTTCCAGCTCCACTTCAAAATGCTGCATGGCGCTGGCGGTGAGCATCTCACTCAGGAACAGGATACAGAGCCAGCCGCCGCGTTTGCGCAGCATTTCAAAAAAACCGATCTGCATATAAGGCTTGGTAAAAGCCTCCATACCACCATATTTATAGGCATCTTCAGAGGTTTCTTCGATCATGGCATCCAGCACGTCATCCACGGTGACAATGCCAAGCAGATGATGATGCTCGTCAATAACAGGAATAGCCAGCAGGTCATGCTTGCGAAACAGGCGGGAGACCTCTTCCTGATCCATCAGCGGCGGTACTGTGAGCGGTGTCTGATCGCGGCCGACTTCTGCGATGCTGGCCTTGGGGTCTGCAATGATAAGACGGCGCAGTGAAACCACATATTTAAGAACACGGGATACCGGATCCTCCACATAAATGGCATAGACCGTCTCGCGCGAACGCTCCACCCGCCGGATATGCGCCAATGTCTGTTCCACCGTCCAAGTGCTCGGCACGGCGATAAATTCTGTCGTCATCAGCCCGCCGGCTGTATCTGCCGGATAGCCCATCAGTTTTTTCAGGGCTGCTTTGGTATCGGGTGCCAGCAGGGAGAACAGGCGATTGCGCGACGGCCAGTCCAGTTCGCGAAAAATATCCGTGGCGCGGTCAGCAGACATACCATTGAGAATGGCGCCGGCACGGGCATCATCGAGGCTGTCAATTATCTGATTGGCATAATGCAGTTCCGGCTGGTCAAACAGCAAAACAGCCTGATCTGCCGCAACAGAGCGAAACAGCGCAACCTGATCGTCAAGATCAAGTTCGTTGATCAGTTCAACCGCATCACCGGTATGCAATTGTGTAACCTGCTCCAGCAGGCTGGAAATTGCCAGATTGGTTGTATCGGAAGCAGCATTATTGGTGCCGGTATTATTATTCATTGGCTTGCCTCTCTGTCGATCCGCCGTCATGACAGACCGTGACAAGCCAACCGCCTTAAACGATCAGGTCAGGGTCGCCGATGACGGCATAAACAATCGACTGTAACTGTCGCTGGGCATAAGAGTAGAACTCCGGTTAATATGTGGCCTGCCTTTTAAAGAGGACGGCCTTGCGGTGTTTTTGTGCTCTTGTGCAGGCGATGTCAACCCTTAACATATAGTCCTGTGTTTATTGCGGTTTTCTGCCCTGCCTGTGTGGCTGTGGTTCAGCTATCTGGTATTTCATTGTTTTACAGAAATTTTATGAATGATCGGGTGATCGGGCAGTTTAAAACGCTGCCACAGCCAATAGCTGATAAGTGCTAACAGCCCCATTAGCGGCAGCAATGTGGCCATGGCCAGAACAGGATCGCCCATGGAGGCGGAGATAAAGCCGCCGACAAGGCCGCCGCCCATCTGAAAAAAGCCCATCAAGGCTGAGGCTGAACCGGCAATTTGCGGAAAAGGCGCAAGAGCTGCCGTGGTCATTTGCGGGGTGAGAAAGGCAATCCCCATTACAAACAGCCCCATTGGTAGCATGACAAGAAGATAGCCCGGCTCATAAATGCGCAGCAAAACAGCCAGAAGCAGGCTGGCAGAACAGGTGCAGAGCAGCCCGATGCAGGACATTTGCAATATGCTGAGCCTTTGCATAAGAAGCCGGTATAAAATGCCGCCGGAAATATAAAAGGCGGTTTGCAGCAGCATGCCAATGCCAAACTGGCTGGGGGACAAACCCACACGCGTCATCAAAATGAAAGGCATGATGGTGGCTGATGTGTAAAGCGCGCCGGTGGCGCCGGTGAGAACCAGACTTGCAAACAGGAAATGCGGGGTTTTCAGCAGGCTGAAATAGGATTTGAGCAAGGCGTGCGGGGCAACACGTGAGCGGTCAGGCGTGCCGGTTTCCTGCACAAAGAGCAGCATCATGGCAATAACAGCCGCCCCCTGCAGCACCATAACCAGAAAAATCGCATGCCAGCCGAAAAACTCCAGCGTCAAGCCGCCAAGTGTGGGGCCGATGGCAGGGCCGATAGAGAGCACAATGCCAATCAGATTCATCACCCGCGCGGAACGCTCACTGGTGAAAAGATCCCGCACAATAGCACGTGACATGGTAACGCCGACGGCTGCGCCTACCCCTTGCAGGAGGCGCGCAAGAATCATGATTTCAATTGTCGGGGCGAGCAATGCAAGAATACTGGCAGCAAGATAAATTGCCATGAATAAAATGGTAATCGGTTTGCGGCCATAACCATCTGACAGCGGGCCGCAAATGAGCTGCGCAAAGCAGAAACCGCCGAAATAGGCCGTGAGTGTCAGTTTGACTGCAGATTCTGTCGTGTGAAAATCCGTTACAATATCCGGCATGGCCGGTGTGTAGAGCGACAGGGCCAGCGGGCCGATGGCTGCAAGAAACCCGCCGACAAAACCGACACGCCGTTCCGACATGATTGTGAGGGGGGAGGAGGTGGAATGGGGGATTTTATCGTGCATGGGAGGCTTGTTAATAAAGAACTATATACAGATTCTATATTGATGCAGTTCAGCTTTTGCGGTTTTGCTGATTGATCTGTCTGAGATGCGCGCGCACCGTCAGCAGGTTTTTGAGAAATCCCTGCCATTCTTCAGGCGGCAATGCCTGAGCCGCCTCGGCAATTGTTTGTTTCGATATATCTTTAAGCGCATCAAGCACCGGCACCGCAGCATCATTGAGAAAAATAAGCTTGGCGCGGCGGTCATCAGGATCTGCCTCGCGGCGCAAAAGATTGCGATTTTCCAACCTGTCGAGATAGCCGGACAAGGTCATTGCCTCAATATTCATGTTCTCGGCCAAAACAGACTGGCGTGCCGGCTGATAGCGCGCCACATGCACCAGAGTGCGCGCCTCGCACGGGGTGAGATCAAGACCGGCAGAGATGATTTTGCGCTCCCGCTCAAGGGTGAATAAGCGGCTGATATCATAGACCACAAAGCCGAAACTGTCGGGATCGTAGGATTTGCCTGTAAACATAGTAAGGTATCCTTATAATAAGTATTACTTATTATTTTTTCTTCCGCACGTCAATTATCTGTATAAATGGCTTGTGGGAGATAGCGGGCTTGCTTAAATGCAGAAAGATATTGCAAGTGAACCGGAGAATGTGACAATGGCGCAGGACAATCATATAACGCCCGCTTATGCAGCTCTTAGCAAATGGAGCGGGCCGCTTGGTTTGCCGGATTTCAGCAAATTTTCCGATAGCGATTTCAAAACCGCTTTTGATATTGCGCTGGAAAAAGACTGGGCGGATGTTGAGGCTGTTATCCTTAATCCGGATGCGCCGACAATTGAGAATACGCTGAAAGCCCTGCAGCTTTCCGGCCGCGACCTGTCTCATATCTCAGCAATTTTCTGGATGCGGGCAGGCGCGCATACCAATGCTGATATTCAGGCGCTGGAACGTGAAATTGCGCCGAAAATGTCCCGTCACAGCTCCCGCATTATGATGAATGAGGCGTTGTTTGCCCGTCTTGATGCACTTTATCAAAACCGTGCCGGTCTTGATCTGGATGAAGAGACCCTGCGCGTTCTGGAAAAGAGCTGGAAAGCCTTTGTGCGCAATGGCGCCCGCCTTGATGCACAGGATAAAGCGCGGCTGGCGGATATTAATGAAAAGCTGGCAGGGCTTGGCGCAGCCTTCGGCCAGAATGTGTTGAAAGATGAGGCCTCATGGGCTTTGTATATTACAGATGAGGCCGAGCTTGCAGGTTTGCCGGAACAATTGCGCGCTGCCATGAAGGCTGCAGCAGCAGAGCGGGGCAGGGGTGATGCCTGGGCGGTAACGCTTTCGCGTGCGATTGTTGAGCCGTTTTTGACATTCTCATCGATGCGCTCCTTGCGTGAAAAAGCCTATGATGCCTGGGCAAAGCGCGGTGAAAATGGCGGAGAAACCGATAACCGCTCTTTGGTTGCCGAGATTATTGCCTTGCGTGATGAAAAGGCAAAATTGCTGGGCTATGCAAATTTTGCGGCTTTCAAGCTTGATGACACGATGGCAAAAACACCGGATGCGGTGATGGACCTGCTGCTGCCGGTATGGGATAAGGCCAGACAGCGCGCTGCAGAGGAACAGGCCGGCCTTGAAAAGCTGATTGCCGGTGAAGGGCTTAACCATCCGCTGGCTGGCTGGGACTGGCGCTATTATGCAGAAAAATTGCGTGCTGAACGTTTTGCCTTTGATGAGGGGGATCTTAAACCCTATCTGCAGCTTGATAAGATGATTGAGGCAGCCTTTGATGTTGCCACCCGCTTGTTCGGCCTGACATTCAAAGAACATCAGGGCATTAAGACCTGGCATCCTGATGTGCGTGTGTGGGAAGTGCTGAACGCTGATGGCGCGCGGCGGGGTTTGTTTCTTGGCGATTATTTTGCCCGTCAAAGCAAACGTTCCGGTGCATGGATGAGCGCCTTGCAGGTATCTCATCGCCTTAATGGCGGGCAGCAGCCGATCATCTATAATGTGATGAATTTTGCTAAGCCACCCAAAGGTGAGGCGGCTTTGTTATCGCTGGATGATGCACATACGCTGTTTCATGAATTTGGCCACGCCCTGCACGGATTGCTCAGCAATGTAACATGGCCTGCGGTTTCCGGCACTGCTGTTTCGCGTGATTTTGTGGAACTGCCGTCGCAGCTTTATGAGCATTGGCTGACAGAGCGTCCGGTGCTGGAGAAATTTGCCGTTCATTACAAGACCGGCGAGCCGATTCCGCAGGCGCTGATTGATAAGGTGCAGGAAGCTTCTACTTTCAATGCCGGCTTCAATACAGTGGAATTTACGTCATCGGCACTGGTGGATATGGCCTTTCATACCAGTGAAACACCGATAACCGATCCGCTGGCTTTTGAAGCGGATGTATTGAAAAAACTCAATATGCCTGATGCGATTATCATGCGCCACCGCACACCGCATTTTCTGCATGTATTTGGGGGTGATGGATATTCTGCCGGTTATTATTCCTATATGTGGTCGGAAGTGCTGGATGCCGATGTTTTTGCTGCCTTTGAAGAAAGCGGCGATGTCTTCAGTCCTGAACTGGCGCAAAAGCTGAAAACCTATATTTACGCGGCAGGCGGTTCGAAAGATCCTGAAGAGCTGTACAAGACATTTCGCGGAAGGATGCCAAGCCCGCAGGCCATGATTGAAAAACGCGGTCTTTAATAAACAAAGCCCCTGCAGATTTACCTGCAGGGGCTTTTTCCTGATTATATTTTGTCAAAAGCTGCCGAGCTTGATATCCGGCGAATATTCATGCCCTTCAACGGTTTTGGTTACGGCCTGGCCGCAATACATTCTCTTTTCTTCAGAATTATAGCTGTGGCTTGGCGAGCCATAGAGCATCCAGCCTTTATTGAGGGCTTCGGTAACGCGGTGGCAGAAGGAAGAATCATCGGGACCGGTGAGAAAACGATAAAGCTGCATATTAGTCTCCTGTTATCTGTGCGAATCTGCAATGATCAGCCAGCCCGCGCCAAAATGCGCCTGGCCTGGTGTATATGTAACCGCTCAATCATTGAACCATTCAGCGCAATCGCTCCTTTATCATTGTTTTCCGGCAGGCTGAATGCGGCAATAACCTGTTCTGCCCATTTTATTTCATTCTCATCCGGCCTGAAAGCGTTCAGGGCAATATTGATCTGGCAGGGATGAATCAGGGTTTTACCATCAAAGCCCAGCATTGCCGCCTGTTCACATTCGGCTTTAAAACCCTCAAGATTTTGAAAATTATTATAAACACCATCCAGTATACCAATGCCGCCTGCGCGCGCTGCAAGAATGATCTGCATCATCCAGGGGAGTAAAGCGCTGCGTTGATTGGTGGTTTTCACACCCGTACTCAAGGCAATATCATTGGTGCCGATAATAAAACACTGCAGCCTTGCAGCCGATTTGTGCGCAAGACGGGCAATTTCATCAGCGTTGAGAATGCCGCGGGGTGTTTCAATCATTGCCCAGATAGCAAGCCCTTCCGGCGCATCACATTTATCCAGATGGCGGGCAACCTCAATAAGTTGTTGAGGAGTTTCTGTCTTAGATAAAATAACAGCCTGCAGCCCGAGTTCCACCGCAAGTTTCAGATCATCATAGCCCCATAGCGTATCCAGCGGATTGATGCGTAATGCCCGTATGGGATGCGCAAGGGGAGCCGGATGATGGGGCTGGAAGAAGCTGCGCAGATTATTCCGTGCAGCCGGTTTCATTTCACTGGCAACAGAATCTTCCAGATCATAAATAATCACATCCGCATTGAGTGAGGCACTTTTTATCAGGTTTTTTTTGTTGCTGGCAGGTACATAGAGAACAGCGCGGCGCGGTTGATAATGTGTCACTCGGTAAAGCTCCCTGAATGTAATGGTTGTATTATTTTAAATCGTAAATAGCGCTTATCTTTGCCGAATCTTGTGTATATTGTGAATAATAAGCAATCAATGAAACCCGCTTTATTTTGTGTCCTGATGGATTGATTTTGAGCATGGTGCGGCACTTCGCGTGAGATTTACCCCTTTTCAGGCCTTTGACTCTGTGAAAAGCTGGTGTAAAGCACACTCAGACAAGTATTTTGACTTACAGGTTGCGAGCCCGATGGAAAAATTCACCAAGCTTACCGGCGTTGCCGCTCCGTTGCCGATTATCAATATCGATACGGATATGATCATCCCTAAGGATTATCTGAAGACAATCAAGCGTACTGGTCTTGGTAAAGGTCTTTTTGCGGAAATGCGCTTTAATGAGGATGGTTCGGAAAATCCGGACTTTGTTCTGAACAAGCCAGCCTATCGTCATGCGCAAATTCTGGTTGCGGGTGATAATTTCGGGTGCGGTTCATCGCGTGAACATGCGCCGTGGGCATTGCTCGATTTTGGTATTCGCTGCGTGATCTCAACTTCTTTTGCAGATATTTTTTATAATAACTGCTTTAAAAATGGTATTCTGCCAATCAAGGTTTCTCCGGAAAATCTTGAGAAACTGATGGATGATGCATCTCGCGGTGCCAATGCCACACTGACTGTTGATCTTGAATCAATGACAATTTCCGGTCCGGATGGCGGTTCAATCAGTTTTGATCTGGATGAGTTTAAACGCTACTGTATGCTCAATGGTCTGGATGATATTGGTCTGACAATGGAAAAGGCAGATAATATTTCAGTCTTCGAGGCTAAGAATTCTGAAAACCGCCCCTGGGCCTGATCTGTTTCAGGCCCACCCTTGGCAATCTGCTCATCAGGGCTTATATCACGGTTGAAACCACGCTGCAGATGGCTGTCAGCGTGGTTTTTTCATGAAAATTTATGCGGATCAAAGTTTATAACAATGAGGCAAAAAGTAAGAGATGGTTCAGACTGATCTGAGCGGAGACTGGGGCAACAGGCTTGCCCCGTCGATAGACGAATTAAAATCGCTGGCGCTGAATGCTTATGCACATATGCCGGATGATTTTCGTGCGCTCAGTCCGCAAATCCGTATTGAAGTCAGCGATTTTCCTGATGAGCAGGTGATGGAGGATCTCGATCTTGATACGCCTTACGATATTCTCTGCCTGTTTGAAGGCCGCGGCGTTGGTGAACGTTTCCGCCTGAAAAAGCCGGAAGGGCCGGAACTTTTAACATTATATCGCCGGGCGATTCTGGACTACTGGAGCGAGAATACGGAGACACTGGGAGAGATCATCAGTCATATCTTGCTGCATGAGATCGGCCAGAGTCTGGGATTGTCTGAAGAGGAAATGGAAAAGTTCAGCATACAACATTGATCAATATTATTTATCTGCGCTTTGTGCCTTGTATCGGAAGGCTCGCATCACAATATAAAGGTGTGTGGCGAATCTGGCGATTTTGCATCGCGAAACCTTTCTTAATTTTCCCTTAAATAACGGTTTTTTCCCTGTGGAAAGAAAGTTTGTGTTTTGTGTTGTTTTTTTATTTTTGAGTGTTGACAGTTTTGTTTATGGGGGTCTATATAGCGCCACAACGAGGGCGGCCTTGCTGCTAGCGGCAGGGA
>NZ_JBPVTR010000004.1:0-4413 GCF_051851455.1 Pseudochrobactrum albidum | reverse complement strand
GACGGAACGCACACCAGAGGGTGAGATAAATATCCCCAGTTTGAGCAGTTCATTGGACGTTCGTGCCTGACCATAGGCTGGAAATTCAAGGGCAAAACCCTGAACCGCTTGTTCAGTTGCATTATCGACACGGTTTGCAAGGTTGGGCTTACGTCTGGTACGTTCCGGAAGTGCGGCAACACCACCGTCTTCAACGGCGGCTTTATAACCATAAAAGGTATCACGCGACAGCCCCATCACCTGACAGGCTTTCGAAACATTGCCAAGTTCTTGCGCCAGATTTAACAGGCCTGTTTTGTGTTTGATGATCTTATCTGTAGAATGCAACATTGTGGTTATCGGTTTTGAGTTGGATTGCACCACCATCAAAACTGATAACCACATGGCTCTGCAAGAGCCTGCACCGCTCCCGTTTCGCTAAGCCGGAAAGGGAGCGGTGTCAGATCAAGTCGAAACTAATACAGGTTAGCTTTAGTTAACTAACCAGGCCGGATTGCTTTTTCCATAGTTCATGATAGAGAGGACTTAACAATAATAACTCTTCATGAGAGCCAATAGCCGATACACTTCCTTTATCAAGGACGATAATTTTATCGAAATCCCTTACAGTTGAAAGCCGATGTGCAATAGCGATAACCGTTGTGTTATCTGAATACTCTGCAATGGCCTTTTGTATGAGGCTTTCGCTATTTGTATCCAAAGCTGAGGTTGCTTCATCGAGAATTAGAACAGGCCGTCTCTGTAGAAATGCACGCGCAAGCAGTATGCGTTGTTGCTGCCCCCCGGAAAGTCTTGCACCTCGTTCTCCCACGATAGTTTCGTATCCGTCACTAGCTGAATGTAATTCGCTAATGAAATTTGCTGCATCGGCTAATTCTGCTGCGTGAACAATATCTTTTGAGGAAAATTCTTTTGCGCCGAAGGCGATATTATCCCTAACCGAACGATGGAAAAGAGTATCGTTTTGAGAAACGACAGAAAAATTTTGCCTAAGTTCCTTCAGTGATACAGAACGTATATCTTGCCCATTGAGTAAAATCTTTCCTGATTTTACGTCATAAAGTCTGAGCAGAAGATCAATTAGTGTTGATTTTCCTGCTCCTGATGGGCCAACTATGCCGACTTTCTGTCCTGGCCTAATGTCAAATGAGATATTATTCAGCGTCTGTTTTGATCCGTACCAGAAGCATAAATTCTGAAATTCAATCATGGGCGGAGATACGATATCATTTATAATATCAGGACCATCACAAACTGTAGGCTTCGCCTGAAGTGTAGTTTGCGCATCACGTATAGTACCAAATGTTTGAGTAAGCCCCTCCCAGATAGCAATAAACCAACCAGCATCTGCAGTCATAGCCCCTGCTAAAGTAACGCCAGCTACAAATTCCCCAGGTGACAGTATCCCATGTGATAAACCGTATAACCCCAATCCCAGAATACAGCCGACCAACCCTGTGTTGAAGATCCGGATACAAAGACCTGCAATAGTCGTTAATCTGTTTGTTTCTAGATTTGTCGAATTTTGCTTGTCGATTACTGAAAGTACAAAAGCGTTTTCTACGCTATATGCAAATAATGTCTTGATGGAGCGAATGTTCGAAAAATATTCAGTAATAGCGCCATTGACGATACTCATAGTCTCGGAGATCTTTTCCGCCTGCTGGTTAAACTTCGGCACAAGAAAGACAGCTAGTAAACAGTTAAGCGCAATCCATAGAACAATGGGGCCAACAAATAAGGGCGCTAAAAACAAAATCAGTATTGCCGAGCCTATGAACCGAGCAAACCCCAGCGGGAAACGACCAGCCAATATTTCGACACCTGATTGGATTGCAGTGGATAACTGCCCCACTCGTCCAGCTATCTGTCCAGCATGGTTAACATGGAAGTATTCCATATCGTGACGCGTTGCTGCTTTGTGTGCTTGCCAAAGCACAGACGACTTTGTCTGGCACCGCAGTGACTGCATTCGAAGCGCATAGTTCACAAGCCAAACAATTGGGTCGATGATCATGTATGCAGCAAGTAGAGTTGCAAAAAGTACGAGTGTTTGTCTTGTCAGTTCGGAACGATCCGAATGAGCAACGATATCAATTATATGAGCTATGGCCCACAGCCTTAAAAGATCAATTACAGTCAGAACTGTGCCGGATATTGCAGAAGCAGCTATAAGCCACTTGAAAGGTTTAATGAGGGCGCTAAAAGTTGAAAGCGCGCCAGAAAACTGACGCAATTTCAAATCATGCAGATGGTAATCCGATAGGCTCTCAAAATAATTAAAAAGATACTTGAGCAACAACATTATCCTTCAATGATGCGCCCTACAACATGGCCGGAAATAGATGTACTACGCAAATAAGTGCGAGTGACTTCATGGCCTTCAATTGGATTTTCAAATATGTCACGAGCGTGAAACCCATTAGAGTTATTCAAAATGACTAACTTACGGCTTTCCTGCGGTATAAATAAACGAAACTCGTTGTTGGAAATTGCGGACTTAAATTCGTTAATGAGATCAATATATCGTGCATCCTCATCACTGTCGCGTCCTTCAAATGTTCCATTCATGAACGTGGTAATTGAACCGTCATGAGTCTTACAAAACAATGAAGCCTTTGCACGGCGATTAATGATCTTAACGTCTGTCTGCCCGTTATCATATACTGTTGGGGTTAAGCTAAAGCAGTAATCTGTATTCATGCCAAGTTTCTCAGTGAAGAAATTAAAATCCTTCATCTTAGATGTGGGAACCCAATAAAAATTCCCTGTCTTTGAATAATTTATAAAAATATTATAAATGGAAATGTAATCTGGCACTGATAAAATGTCATCTTGTATCGACCCGTCTGAATGAAAATCCAGAATGTCGGTCGGAGATACTCCCTGTATGCCCACGTTGTTCAGCTTTTCATTGTTCTCTTTGGAAGCAGTAAAAATAGAAAATGGGGTAAAGTTTTCACGATCGGGAAAACTTGGCATGATCACTTGGGATATTGATACCGCGATGAGGCTGCCAGTAATTGCATCCACTGTGGCATCTTCAAAAACGGAGGGTATATCAATCGCAACGATACCGGCGTCCGCATCCTCCAGGTGCTTGTGCGCTATCGAGATACATTCGGAAAAAATCTTCGCTGCTTGACCGGTAAGCTGGGTCATTAATGCTTGATCGCGTGTATCCGCAAGAGATAAAACTTTACCATCTTGAAATAGCCATGTGTCGCAAAATTGCCGAACTAGATCGTCCGGAAGAGAAATTGTTGGTGCAATTTGCCAAAGATCATTATTCAAATTAAAATTCTCCGCGTGTAACAAGAAATGGGGCGAACAAGTCGCCCCAAAACCCCAAGTTAAGCTTGGGTGCCGCCATTAGTACCAGGCTTACTGAAACCCGACGGAGAGTCGTTGCACTCTGGGCGCGTTAGCGTGACTGACAGTCCATTGGTAAGGCTTGCTACAGAAATAGTATTCTTAGGCGACAAAGTTTGAGAACTCATGTTTTCTATCCCATATATAGATAAAGCCCATTATTGAACAAAAATGAAATTAGATGAGAATCAATTTCGCGAAAGAGCAATATATTAGGAGCTTTAACTTCAGCGGTGACCATAAGGGCCTTGCCCAATATACCCCCATAATGAATGCTTAGTTACGCAGCTGATTAAGCAAGCCAATATCGTGATTGGTAATGATGACCTCACCGACATTGGTTCCGGCACCGCCATGGATTGTGTAGGTCAAGCCGACGTCCATAATCTGGAAGGTTGAGAATATCTCTCTGACCTCCGGCTTGTCATTCAGAGAGACAATAAACCGCCCTTTAATCCCTGCCAGATGCTCTGCCATCACAGCGAACTAGTCACGACTGAAAACATTCGCTCCGTAATCTTTTTCACAGCCATAATAGGGCGGGTCCATATAAAACAGGGCATCAGGTCGATCATATCGCTCAATAAACTGTTGCCATGGTAGATTTTCAATCACCACACTGGCAGCCGCTCATGGACTTCTTCGAGAATGGGGCCAAGGCGATTGAGATTGAAACGGGCAGGGCCGGTTGTGTCTACACCGAATGAATGGCCAGACACTTTGCCACCAAAAGCCAGTCTTTGCAGGTAAAGAAAACGCGCTGCGCGCTCCAGATCAGTGAGGGTGGACGGATCGCAGTTTGACAGCCGTTCAAACTCTTTGCGAGAGGTGATCTGGAATTTGAGCGTTTCCATGAACTGCGGATAGTGGCACTGCAGAATTCGGAAGAGGGTGATTACATGTAGAGGTTCCGACTTGATCTGACAGTTATCCGTTTTGTGGTGGCGTCTGTCAGGTTAAATTCAGCCCAGGAATTTTTCCTGCCAGATTGCTTTACCGTCGATCATTGTCTCGAGCGGTGTTCTTCCGCAGCACATCTTA
>NZ_JBPVTR010000003.1:0-4029 GCF_051851455.1 Pseudochrobactrum albidum | reverse complement strand
TTATGGCGGAGCGGCTGCACCCGATCCCATTCCGAACTCGGCCGTGAAACGCTCCAGCGCCAATGGTACTTCGTCTTAAGACGCGGGAGAGTAGGTCGCTGCCAGGTCTGCTAAACGCATAAAATAAAAAAATCTTCTCTTCAAATAAAAACAAGCTCATATTTAAGCAGTAGGATTTATGGGCGTCAAATATCAAAATATTATAATAAGCCCCGATCAGAAATGATCGGGGCTTTTTGATGTTTGGGGAACAGAGCCCGGCAAGTATTAATATGCAACGCAGGGCTTAATATGCAATTGCAGACACGCTTGCCTAGTGAGACAAAAGTGGTTTGATCTCAAAATATACAGAACGAATCTGGCAGTATGTTGCGTAAGTTTAAGCCTGTAATTATATGAAATACATAAATTGAATTTTGACTATGAGCGATAGCGTTTTTTAAAGTTCATATTAACCGAGCATTGGATTCCGCTGATTGTTTTATGAGGTGCTAAATATGGACAATAATTGTGTTTTTCCAAGGTCTGATGACGGGAAGGGCTGGGCATGGGGATTGAAAGCCGCGCAACCGACAGAGGTTTGGGAGAGATTTTCTCCAGCTTATGAAGCGCAAGCGGAATTGTTACTTGCAGCTCTTGCTCTTCTTTGGCCAGATGTGACGCTTGATTGGGCTGGTTCAGAGGATGGTGAAGCCGCGGTCGCGCGTGCTGCGGACGGAACAGTGAAATTTTGTTACCATCTTGAAGATCCACAGGCTGCGATGGAATTGGCACAAGCAATTGCCGATGATCGCCTTGATGAGTTTTTTAAAACAATAAGATAATTTTTTGGGAACCCTATCCTCTGTGACAAAGCATCTGCTTTCTCAGGCTGATTTGCAAAATTCAGTCTAGCGGGTGGTTTCAGCATATATGGATAAAATAGCTTCAGGCCAGGTACATTGGGGCTCTTTTTGATGCTCCGGACGTTTACTGATCCCATCAGGTGCGGATGAGGGTAAGTTTCTTCGTTAAACAGAGCCGCGGCAGACAGATTCAAAATGAAATCTGTCTGCCGCATATTTATTTGTCCAAACCAGTTACCAGCGTATTTTGATGCCGGCATTCGCTTTTACCGAGAAACTATCTCCAAAATGCCGAACACTGCTGTTGAGCGATGCTTCACCGTAAAGTGTATAGCGATCATCATTCCAGTTATAGGAGCCCCCCATACCGGCGCCAACCCATAAAGGCTCATTCTCACTGACAAATTGCACACCGGAAACCGTTGAGCGCGAGCCATCGAGAAAATCATAATAAAGATTGGCAATACCATAAATGTGGCTGCGGCGTGCTTTTCCTGCCTCGTCCTGCCATTCATTGGTATGATCAATTGATATACCTAATCTTGTGAGCAGTGAATCACCGCGATCCAACGCCACAGCTGCGCCAAAAGTGTCGGTGAAATCATCGAAGCTGATATCGGAATAGACCAGTTGCGCTTGCGGGGTGAGAGACCAGTTGTTTTCCAGAGCCAAACGTTTGCCAACCTCAATACCGAGTGCATAGCCAAAACCGTTATTTCCTGTCGTAAGATTGCGTCCGGCCATTTTAGACATAAGGTCGCTGTCAAACCAGGTTGCTTGTGCTTGGGCATCCATATAAAGGCCGGAATTGCCATACCAGGTTAGTGTTCCGCTAAAGCCGTAACCAGTGGAATCGATGCTTCCGTTGCCAAATACAGAATGAATATCGGATGATATTGAACCGTAATGCGCTGTGATGCCGCCGATAAAATATCCTTTATCATTTTCATAAATCAGGCCATCAGCGCCAATCTGCATTTTCCATAAATCCAGATCATATTGTGCGTGACTGGTCGAGATTTTCGGAGCTATTTCACTATGGCTTGCGACAATGCGCCCCCAAATGCCTGTATTGTCTTGATGGAAATTTGTCCATTTGCGATTGCCCAGCCTTTGCTGAAGCGTTTCAAGTGAATTGAAACTTCCCAGAATATTGGCATAGCTTTCGTAAATCGGCACGCCCGGCTGATATAAAGGTGTGGGTGTTGGTTCCGGTGTTACCGGGGATGGTTCTACAGGCAGCAATGATGAGCGCAGATACCAGTCGCCATCTTCAGGCGTGCTGATGCCATTTTGATAGAGCCGGTATGCGTAGGCACCGCCGACAACCGCCTGATCTCCTTCAAACACATAATCGCCGTTCAAAACAAAAGCGTTTGCGTCTGATGAGCCGGCGACATCAATAATGCGAATGCCTTCTACAGTAGGGGCGCCCACTCCATTAAGATTAGTCACATAAACCTGTGTTGCTGCTGTTCCCAGAACCGAGTTGCCGGTGATGGCAAGAATATCTGTATTTGATGCATCATCACCAAGTACGGTCTCGATTTTTAAAGCGCCGCCATGGCTGGTATAATCGCCATTAATGGTTAATTTGCCGATGGATGAGCCCGGGGCAATGGTGCCGCCAGCGTAATTTTCGGTTGCACCTACTGTGCCCGTTCCGGTCAGCACGCCGCCGTAAATTTTGCCGGAGCCGCCCAGAATACCGTTTACTTCAAGCGTGCCGTCATAAATGGAGGTAAGCCCGGTGAAGCCGGTCTGATCGGCTGAAAGAACTGTCTTTCCGGTTCCGGTATGATTGATTTTGCCATTACCCTTGACGGGGACATCAAAATGATACGCATCATTGCTATGGTTGAAATTGATCTCACTATTTGCTGCCAGCTGAATTTCAGATGTTTGCAGTGTTCCGGCTTTGGCGGGAAGCAGACCTGCCCGGTTACCAATATTGAGAACAGCGTGACTATTGGCATCGGTCGTGCCCAGCACGAGAGCTCCGGCACCATCACCTACGGTTACTTTTCCGGCATCGGCAATTGTTAAAGTGCCATTGCCTTTATCCCCCATGAGCAATGTGCCGGCATTGATCGCCGAGCTGTTACCCGAAACAAGAATATCGAAATCAGGAATATTGGTGCCTAATCGTTTGGTAGCAATCTTCAGATCGGCACCACGAAGCACGCCGCCATTGAGCACCGCGATTGCTCCGTGATAGCCTATAAGACTGTCTGTTTCATAACGAGAACCATCACCGGTAATGATCAGCCTGGCATCGGATGTATCAAAGGCGCGGTTTGCACCACCGATATTGGTACGGTTGTTGACTTTGACCGCTCCTCCATTGCTGACGAGAAAAAATGTCTCGCCATTTCCCAATGTTATGCCACTGGCTTCCAGCCGTGATCCTTTTCCATCGACATAGATTGATGCTTTGCTATCAGCAAACGCGTATCCGTGTAGCCGGATGCCTCCTTTTTCTCCTGCAATAAATTGACCGCCATCATTGATGGTGAGTGTTGATTGTGATGAAATACCAAGGCTTAGATCTACGGTTCCGGAGCCGGAAGCGAGAAGGCGGGTGCCAGCTCCTGATATGGTGAGGCTGGAAACAGCGTTTTTACCGCGTGACAGATCAAGCTGCGCGTAAGATTTATTATCGGTTGCTATTTGCAGATCGCCGCCACTATTGATGAGTACATGACCGCTATCGACATTGAATCTTTCAAATCCTGATCCGGTGCTATTAAGCACAAGTTCACCATCGCCGTTTTTGTTCAGCGTATCTTTATTTCCGGCAATATTACCGGTCAGGGTTAATGAACCGCTGGCGGCGACATCAATATCAACCTTATTGGCAAAGGAAAGCGTATTGGTGCCGGTTTCGATGGTGATGTTTTTATTGGCGACGGCGGGCAGGTTTTGTGTAACCGCAAAGTTGCCGGTGAGGGTGATTGTTGAATTTGCATCCTCACTTGCCTGCGCAAGGGTGATGGCATTTGCCAGTTCTGCTTCATTGGCAGCCGTAAATGTGGCAGCATGTGCTAAGCTCAGGACTCATTGATTTAGCCAGAAGATGACGGTTGCAGCGATGCAGATGGCGGAGAAGAAGGTGTGCGCGCATCGGTCGTAGCGAGTATGGATGCGTCGCCAGTCTTTGAGTTTTCCGAACATATTCTCAATT
>NZ_JBPVTR010000002.1:0-4007 GCF_051851455.1 Pseudochrobactrum albidum | reverse complement strand
GATGATGCCGCTTATAATCCGCCGATCATCGACCCGCGGCACTCCATGCGACAGTGGAAAATATGGCTCAATCCGCCGCATCTGCGCCGGCGACAACCAAAACAAATCACTCATAGCAACGCCTCCTGACGTCGCCATTGACGCAACTCACCACCCGTCATGCAACCAATTTAATAGATCCTGAGCCTAGGATCATTGCGCAAAATGTCATCTACTCTGTCTTATATTACAGAATACAGACACAAAAAAATACAATATATTGCTTAATGTCTTGATATATATTATCATATGGTAAATTTTATAAAAATATAAATATTATTATTAAGTAATAATTATCTAATTTTATTAAAAATTTAAAATAATATATAAATATTAATTTAATGGGGCCTATTTATGATTAATTTTTATTTTAAAATAATAATTAAATACTTTATTTTTTTTATTTTTATTTTGTTATTTTCTCAAAAATTTTCCTATTCTCAAACTATTCAGATAAATAATAGTACGGAAACAGTTTTTTTAGAAGATGTGCCTCCGGCAGGCAGTACAACATTTGAAATAGGAAGTACTGTTTCGGTTATAGCTGATATCAATAATACTACTAGTAACGCTATTCAATCAGACAATAGTCAAGATTGGACAATAACAAACTACGGTCTGCTACATGGAACCGGAAGCGGTGTGGGGCGAGGAAGCGGTATGTGGATAGATGCTAAAACATTTGGTTCAGTATTAATAGATAACCATGGAACAATTATTGGTGATGGTAAAGAAAATCTTGGTGAAGATGCCGGAATATCACTTAGAAATGGAGGAACGATAAATAATAGTGAAACAGGTGTTATTATCGGAGCTGGAGATGCAGTCCATATGCTGGAATATTCATCTTTAAACAATAAAGGATTTATTCAATCAACAGGTAATGAAAAAGACTTTTCAGCAGTTTATTTTTTTGCTGGAGGTAAGCTAAATAATACTGGCATTATCCTCGGTTCAGGACAGTTGGGTTATGGTGTCGCGGTTGGTACAAGTACTCAATTCGGACCTACTTCATCTTCTATTATAAACAGCGGGACAATTACGGGTGGCGTAGGTTTTCTGGCCATTGGAGATAATATAGAGCTTCATAATTCAGGTGTTATTGGTTCAAATCAAGCTAATGGACATGCGCTACGGTTCCTAGGTAAAAATAATATTCTTCACTTAACAACCGGATCTCAGCTCAATGGTAGCTCTATAAGTGATAATGTAAATAACCATATTTTATTAACCGGCACCGGTTCAGAAAATGATCAGTTTAACGGCTTTGATACATTAACGATGGATGGCAATAAATGGGACATTTCAGGGGACGTTACCTTGCGAGGCACGAGCGTATCAACCGTTATGGTTAAAAATGGCGATTTAGGATTTTCTGGCAATGTCAGGTTCGAATATAACGGCTTACCGACCAATGGTGGCGCTACAATTGCCAATGGGGCATTCATGCATATTGGCAATGGTGGTTCTAGTGGTAGTCTGTCTGGCGATATTCACAACAATGGCTCTTTATTCTTCAACAGATCAAACCAGTTGATATACGATTATACAATTGATGGCGGAGGAACCGTTTATAATCAAGGCGCCGGTATAACAATTTTTACAAAGAATAATATCTATACAGGCTCAACAATAATTAAATCTGGTGGAATTCAATTAGGTAATGGAGGCATCGCAGGTGGGTTAATTGGAGACGTGGAGAATAGGGGACGATTTATTATCAATCGCTCCAATACATTCGAGTATGCAGGTCATATCAGTGGTGACGGTTATTTTGATCAAATAGGCGCAGGTAAAACAATCCTATCAGCGGATAGCAGTGGTTTTTTGGGCGTAAGTTCGGTTCAAGCTGGAATATTAGCTGTTAATGGATCATTGGGCGGAGTCATGCATGTTTTTTCTGGACGCCTACAAGGGGGGGGTATTGTTGGGCCAACAACTCTGGAACCTGACGGCATAATAGCACCTGGGAATGATGACATGCAAGTATTAACAGTTAATGGCAAATATCTTGGTAATGGTGGTCTAATTATCATAAATACTGTTCTAGGTGATGACAGTTCTCCTACCAGCATGCTTTCAGTTATAGGAAAAACATCAGGAACAAGCACTGTGTCTATTTTGAACCACAACGGTAAAGGTGCGCAAACCCAAGACGGTATTAAAATTATAGAAGTCAAAGGAGAGTCTGATGCAGTATTTAATCTTCGAGGGGACTATGTGACCAAAGATGGTCAGCAGGCAGTTGTTGCAGGTGCCTATTCATATACACTACATAAGAATAGTCTACATCAGCCTAATGATGGTAATTGGTATTTACGGAGCAACTTAAACAGCGGTCCTGCACCTGCCCCAACACCGCGTCATCAGCCGGGTGTTCCTGTTTATGAAACCTACCCACAAGCATTGCTTGAGCTGAACGGTTTAAGCACGTTACAACAGCGTATTGGTAACCGTTTCTGGGCTGGAAGAGGTAATAAGGTCATTACTGAAGGCGCAGATGCTATCCAGTTTTATGATACTCTGGAGGAAGCCGGTGTCTATGTTGATGGCAATGGTACATGGGGACAAATTATAGGTAACCATAATTATATTGACCCAAGATATTCGACCTCAAGCAGCAAATACCAGCTGAATGAATTCAGGTTGAAGACGGGCCTTGATGGCATGTTGAGCCAAGCAGAAAGTAGTTCACTCGTCGGTGGTATTTTTCTTCAATATGTGACTGGTAAAACCAAGATAAACTCTGTGCATGGCGACGGCGATATTTCTACCGATGGTTATGGTCTCGGTGGAACGCTGACTTGGTATAGTAATGAAGGTTTCTATATTGATGGTCAAGCACAAGCGACATGGTACAATTCTAATTTATCATCGACACTCGCCAATATTGGTCTCATTTCTAGTAATAAAGGCTTTGGTTATGCGTTGTCCGTTGAGAGCGGTAAACGTTTTATTTTTGATCAAGTATGGTCTATCACACCACAGGCACAGCTTGTTTATTCCAATGTCCGCTTTAATAGTTTTGATGATGTATATGGTGTGGATGTCAGCCTGGATAGTGGTGAAAGCCTACAGAGCCGTTTTAGTATTACACTCGATCGTGAGAACTCTTGGCAGAATGCAAAGGGTCTAACCAATCGCAATCATATCTATGGCATTACTAATATCTATTATGAGTTTATAGAAGGAACACGGGTTGATGTTGCAGGCACAAGCCTTGTATCTGATAAAGAACGCCTATGGGGCGGACTGGGCTTTGGTGGCTCGTACAATTGGAATAACGACAAATACTCGATTTATGGCGAAGGTATTGTCAGCACCAGTTTGAATAATTTCGGTAATAGCTACACCTTTAAGGGTAATATAGCTTTCCGTGTTAAGTGGTAATATCAGGCTTCCGAATGTCTCTGATAAATTCAGTCTAAGTGTGTATTCATAAATAGGTTAAATATTTCGATAGATTTATGATTCAAAGACCTCAATTTTGAGGTCTTTGATATTTTTACTTGTATGCCGCTTGCTTCCACAGTACTTTCATGGCATGATTTTGGGGTTAACCCGTGGCTGCGGGTTTCGGTGAAAGCGTTTAAAATATAAAAGAAAAATTGGTTGCGGGGGCAGGATTTGAACCTGCGGCCTTCAGGTTATGAGCCTGACGAGCTACCGAGCTGCTCCACCCCGCGATAAAAGTGTTACGAGCTTGACAGCCCGGGAGCGAAGTCAGGCGTAGCCTGATGAGGTGAGGCCGTCAAGAAATCGATTGAGTATCGATTTTAGGCCGAACGGGCTGCTCCACCCCGCGATAGATTATAGTTATTCAAGCATGTTTTATGGATATTTGACGCCCATAAATCCTACTGCTTAAATATGAGCTTGTTTTTATTTAAAGAGAAGATTTTTTTATTTTATGCGTTTAGCAGACCTGGCAGCGACCTACTCTCCCGCGTCTTAAGACGAAGTACCAT
>NZ_JBPVTR010000001.1:0-2209 GCF_051851455.1 Pseudochrobactrum albidum | reverse complement strand
CCTGTCAGCCAGCAGCGTTCTGGCTTTGGGGAAAGCCTCGATCATCAGCGCTGCGCCCTTGCAATCATTCATCTGCCCTTCGCTGAGCAGCATGATCAGCGGTCGTCCCCTGCCATCGCAAACAGCGTGCAACTTGGAGTTTAGCCCCCCTTTGGTGCGTCCGATACGTCGGGGAACAGCCCCTTTTTAAACAAGGATGCGGCCGTGCGGTGCGCCTTGAGATGGGTGGCATCGATCATCAAGCGGTCCGGCTTGCCACCCTTGGCTGCCAGCGCCGCAAATATCTTATTGAAGACCCCCATGCGGCTCCAGCGGACGAACCGGTTGTAAATCGTCTTGTGCGCCCCGTAAGCCGCAGGCGCATCACGCCACCGAAGTCCGTTGCGGATTACGAAGATGATGCCGCTTATAATCCGCCGGTCATCGACCCACGACACTCCATGCGACAGTGGAAAATATGGCTCAATCCGCCGCATCTGCGCCGGCGACACCAAAACAAATCACTCATGGCAACGCCTCCTGACGTCGCCATTGACGCAACTCACCACTCGTCATGCAACCAATTTAATAGGTCCTGAGCCTAGGCCTCTCGATTCGCGCCGAGACGATCTAATGCGGATATTAATCCCATTTGGCCGATGGACCAGATCACGAGTCCTCGGTCGTCATCATGGATGCTGGAGGGTATGCCTTCAACTAGCGCGAGCGCTTCCTCTTCGGTCAACTTCCGTCCCGTCATGGCGCAGAGATAGGCATAGCTGGCGGGATGCTTGTCTCGGAGAAGATGCCAGATGTCATCGGATATGGAAGTCGCTCTCAAAGCTGCTTTGCTGATGATCCATCCTTCCGCGCATCTAGCTACAAGCTCAACAAGGACTTCGTCCAGGAACGAGGGCTCGGCCTGATAGGCTAGTATCTTAGCCGCTCGCGTACTGCGCGACTCGAGCCAATATTCGAATATCGCCCTGGCGTCGAATAGCGATTCGTCGGAAGCCATGGCTTTGAGCCATCTATCCGCGGTACCGCTCGTCCCGCGATCAATCCAACGTTCGAGCACCGCGTGCCGAGTTGGAAGGGGCAACCACGAATAGACGGCGGAGAGAAGCGCGTCCACGCGCGTTCGCAAGACATGATTTCCATCATGGAGCGATAGCGCTTTCTCAGCTAAATGTGAGAGCCGCTCCGCAAGCTCGCCATCAGACAAATGTAACAGCCTCAACAGCCTTCCGCGAAGGGCCATTCGCACGGGCGCGTCAGCTTCCAGTGTGTTGCAAATCGCCTCGCAGAGTTCGTCGAAGGTTAGGCAAGCAACGTAGGCATGGAGTAAGCTACGTTCTATTCCGTACGGTGCCGGATTTTGTGCGCAGACAAAGATGCGCTCCAATTTCTCGCTTAACAAAAACTCCATGCCAATCAGCTTATCGGATTCTGACAGGGAATTGCAAGGGCGAATGTCCGTTCACAATTGTAAATGCGGGTGCAACGGACAACCGCATTTGAGGCGAGTAATTGCTGATGTGCTTCATCTGAACGAACGGCCGAATCGCGCGCATCCAGAGCTATCCCAAAATGTCCGGCCGCTGTTACCGAACTGCCTTGGGTGTGATAGGTTGCGGAAGTGGCACGGATCAGCAACGCGCCGATGGACTACGAAGTCGTCAAAAGCATTGTCGATGAGGAGGAAAAGCGGGCGAAGCTATCGTCGGGGTAGACGAGTAACCCGAGTTTTTCTGACTATTCAATTGTATTAGTTTCGACTTGATCTGACACCGCTCCTTTTTCGGCTTAGCGAAACGGGAGCGGTGCAGGCTCTTGCAGAGCCATGTGGTTATTAGTTTCGATGGTGGTGCAATCCAACCTCAAAACGAAGGAAGCCACAATATTGCATTTTACAGATAAGATCATCAAACACAAAACAGGCCTGTTAAATCTGGCGCAAGAACTTGGCAATGTTTCGAAAGCCTGTCAGGTGATGGGGCTGTCGCGTGATACCTTTTATGGTTATAAAGCCGCCGTTGAAGACGGTGGTTTTGCGGCATTAATCGAACGCACAAGACGTAAGCCCAATCTTGCAAACCGTGTCGATAATGCAACTGAACAAGCGGTTCAGGGTTTTGCCCTTGAATTTCCAGCCTATGGTCAGGCACGAACGTCCAATGAACTGCTCAAACTGGGGATATTTATCTCACCCTCTGGTGTGCGTTCCGTC